>JBARAE010000277.1:0-3487 GCA_049791715.1 Micromonospora sp. | reverse complement strand
GGCCATACCCACGCGCCGGGCACCGGCGCCCACTCGCACGGCGCCGCGACCGTCGGGCAGGGCACCGCCACCGACGCGGCCGGTCTGTCGGTCAGCGCGGCCGGGTACACGCTCACCCCGTCGACCGTGGAGTTTCCCGCCGGCCGGGCGGGGGAGCTGCGCTTCCAGATCCGTGACGAGCAGCGGCGGGCGGTCACCCGGTTCGCCGTGGTGCACGACAAGCCGATGCACCTGATCGTCGCCCGCCGGGACCTCACCGGCTACCAGCACCTGCACCCCACGATGGCGGCGGACGGCACCTGGTCCGTGCCGCTGACCCTGGCGCAGCCCGGCGTCTGGCGGGCGTACGCCGACTTCACCGCCGTCGCCGACGACGGCCGGCAGACCGCGGCGACCCTCGGCGTGGACCTCACCGCGCCCGGTGCGTACGCGCCCCAGCCGCTGCCGGCGCCGAGCACCGCCGCGACGGTCGACGGATTCACGGTCGGCTACCAGGGCAGCCCGAAGGCGGGTGAGTCGGTGCCCCTGCGCTTCCAGGTACGCGCTGATGGCGCGGCGGCGCCGCTGGAGCCCTACCTCGGGGCGTACGGCCACCTGGTCGCCCTCCGTGAGGGGGACCTCGGCTACCTGCACGTCCACCCGGAGACCCGGCGGAACGGCGACGAGGTGAGCTTCTGGCTCACCGCGCCGGGGCCCGGCCGCTACCGGATGTTCCTGGACTTCCAGGTCGGCGGGGTGGTGCGGACGGCCACGTTCACCGTGGCCGTGCCCTGACCACGAGCGGCGGAGGGCCTCAGACGGCCCGGCGGACGGGACGGCGGGCCAGGTAGCGGAGCAGGTCGCGGATGTGGTGCTTCTCCTCGGCCGGGATGGTCGGATCGGCCAACCGCTCCAGGATCACCCGGACGTCCGCCTCGGCCGGCCCGTCCTCGGCGCGGCGGCGCGGCATCGGGCCGGCGTCCGGTAGGCCGAGGGCCCGGAAGGCGGCGCCCACCGGCAGGTCGAGGGCGGCGCAGAAGCCGCGGACCTTGGCCAGTTCGGGGTAGTCCTGCCAGTCGCCCGCCAGCCAGCGGAAGACGGTGGACCGGCCCACACCGGTGTGGGTGGCAAGATCGGTCACCGTCCACCCGCGCTCTTCGCGGGCGTCGTCGATGGCGCGCCGGACGAAGCGCGCGAAGGCCATCTGTGGCGAAACCTCAGTGGTACCCATGCCTGCGGGGTCTTCCCTTCCCGGCTGGCACCGGACGGTGCGCCTAAGAGGGTAGTACGGCGGTACGCCGAAACAACTGACCGATCGGCCCGAACGTCTCGCGGGCGGGACCGGTCGGACGGTTTTGAAAGATGATTGTCCAGGGTCAACTAAACTGCGCTCGGCCTTCGCGTACCGGCAAACATTCGCGGGGTGTAACACGAGCGGACCAGTGATGAGGGAGCAGCATGGCCCAGCCCAGCCGTCGCATGCCGTACCGTCCCGGGGCGGTCAGCATCTTCTTCGTGGTGCAGGCCGGCGTCGTCGCCCTGGCCTTCTGGGCCTGGCTGCTGGTGCTGGCGTTCGACAGCGACAAGCCGACCGCCGTGCACGTCCTGGCCGCGACCGGCGCGACCACCGCCAGCCTGATCGGCGTCGTGCTCGGCGTACGTCTCGCGATGCAGCGCACCGCCGCCATCCGGCACGCGGAGCTCCGTCGGCTGCTCGCCGACATCTCCTGGAACGCCTTCGCCGCCGCGGGCAACGCGGCGAACGAGAGCAAGGTCGTACCCTTCCCGACCCTGCCGCTGGAGGACAGCTAGTCGATCCGCTCCTCGGCGAGCAGCGTCTGCAGCCGGGGCGTGATCTGCCACTGGTCGACCAGGTCGCGGTACTCGTCCCGCTGCGCGTCGGTGGCGACCGTCGCGGTGCGGCGCGCCCGGATCAGCAGGTTCCGCGGGGTGTGCTGGGAGTCGACGAACTCGACCACCTCGGCCCGGTAGCCGTGCAACCGGAGCAGCCCGGCCCGCAGCGCGTCGGTCAGGACGTCCGCGAAGCGCTCCCGGAGGATGCCCTGCCGAGTCAGCAGCCCGTACGGCGCCGGGGCCGGCCGAGCCCGCAGCTGCGCCGCGACGTCGTGGTGGCAGCAGGGCGCCGCGAGGATCCACCGGGCGTCCCACCGGACGGCCCGGGCCAGCGCCTCGTCGGTGGCGGTGTCGCAGGCGTGCAGCGCGAGCACCAGGTCCGGTGCGGGTTCGACCACTGCGTCGGCGATGGTGCCGGCCACGAAGCTCACCCGGTCCGCCCAGCCCAGCCGCTCGGCCAGCTCGGTGTTGCGCCGCCGCTGGTCCTCGCGGACGTCCACGCCGACCAGTTCCACGTCGAGGCCGCGCTGGGTCAGGTACCGGTGAGCGGCGAAGGTCAGGTACGCGTTGCCGCAGCCGAGGTCGACCACGCGCAGCGGGCCGGTGAGATCGTCCGGCAAGGTGGCGGCCAGCGCCCGCAGGAACGCGTCGACCTGGCGCCGCTTGGCCGCCGAACCGCCGATCTCGGCGAAGATCGGATCGCCCGGATCGAGCAGGTAGTCCTTGGCCCGGTCGTGGCCGTCCGGCTGCACCGCGGGCCGGCTCGCCGCCGCGCGGTGCACCTGCGCCTCGCCCGACTTGGTGACCCGCAGTTGGAGCGTGGCCTCGGCCGTCTCCACATGCCAGTTGCCGAAGGGCTCGGCGAGCAGCGCGTCGACCGCCGCGTCGGCCTCCGCGCCCGGTGCCACGTTCCGGGTGTACGGGCGGGCGCCGTCGGAGGTGGAGATCTGCAGGCGGGGGCCGGCCTTGAGGGCGACCGGCCGTAGTTCGGCGCGGACCACCGAGGGGCGTTGTCCCCGGCGGCGTCCCGCGGCGACCGCCCGGGTCAGGGCGGGGTCGAGCAGCAGCGCGCGCACCTCGGTCAGCGCGGCGTCCAGCGGTTCCGGCATCGCTCCATCATCCTTCCCGGCTTCCGGCTCCCGCCGTGGGCCGGTCGCGAGTGTCGTGTGCGGCACGGCCCCCTGCCGTGCCGTGGGCGGCAGCCGGACATCGAACGCCGACCACGTCGGGGCCGTGCGCGGCGGGCGCGAGGGCCCACCACGTCGGTTCGAGCAGGCCCCAGCGCCAGCCAGGGTGTTGTCGGACTCCCTTTGCTCTGCTGCAGCGGAGGCAACACCGGCAGGCCCTTTGTGTTGCGTGGGCTGCGGCAGAGCAAAGGGCGCGACCAGTTGTCCCGACCTCGGAGGCGTTCAGGCCAGCCCGACCGGGCGGGACAGACGACATCCCCCGTACCGGAGCACCGGCACGGGGGATGTCAGGGTCTCGCAGCGTCAGTCGGCGGTCGCCTCGGCCGGCGTACCAGCGCCCGAACCGCCACCACGGCGGCGCCGGCGGCGGCGCGGCTTCGACGAGGCCTCACCCTCGGCCGAGGTCGCGGCCGACTCGGTGGCGCCCGCAGCCGGGATCACCGCGGTGGCCTCGCCGGCCACGGTGT
>JBARAE010000276.1:0-3962 GCA_049791715.1 Micromonospora sp. | reverse complement strand
CGGCCAGGTCGGTCAGCGCGGCGCGCACCCGGTCGGCCTGCTCGGCCGGCGCGCGCACCGCCACCGTGTGGCTGGTGCCGTTGCTCGGGAAGGCGGCGGTGAGCCGGTCGTAGGCCTGCATCGCGGGCGTGGTGCGGGGCAGATCCTCCATGCCGGGGAACTTCAGCTTCATGCCGAGCGTCGGGGCGGCCAGGGCGAGCAGCAGCCCGACCGAGACCACCAGGGTGGCCAGCGGCGCCCGCAACGCCGGCTTCAGCACGGCCGGCCAGAACCGGGCCCGGGTCGACTCCCCGTGCCGACCGGCACGCGGCGCGGTGAGCCGCCAGAGCAGCGGCACCCGGGGCCAATCGACCCAGCGGCCCAGCTTGGCCAGCAGACCGGGGAGCACAGTCAGCGAGCCGGTCACCGCCACCGCGACGACCAGGATCGAGCCCACGGCGAGCGAGGAGAAGATCGCGTCGTTGGCGAGCAGCAGCCCGGCCATCGAGATCATCACCGCGAAGCCGGAGACCACCACCGCGTGCCCGGAGGTCTCCGCGGCGATCTCCACCGCGTCCAGGCCGGACCGTCCCTTGGCCCGTTCCTCGCGCTCCCGACGGACGTAGAAGAGCGAGTAGTCGACGCCGACCGCCATGCCGATCAGCAGGATCACGCTCGACGTGGTGTCGGTGGCCGGCACCAGGTGCGAGGCGAGCGTGGAGAGCCCCATCGCCGCCGCGACCGAGGAGAGCGCGAGCAGCACCGGCACGCCGGCGGCGATCAGCGCCCCGAACGCGATGATCAGGATGGCCAGCGTGACAGGCAGGCTGAGCAGCTCCGCCCGCTTGAAGTCCCTGCCCAGCGTGTCGTCCAGCGCCTTGCCGATCGACGGCCCGCCGACCTGCTCGACCCGCAGCTGCGGGTGCGCCTCCTGGACCGAGGCGGTGGCGTCCCGCAGCGGCCCCACCCGGTCCGACGCGGTCTCCGGATCGCCGGACATGGTGATCGGCACCAGCAGGGCCGACCCGTCCCGGGCGGGTACCGGCTGGCCGACCGAGGCGACCCCGGTCACCCCCCGAAGCCGGGTCGCCGCGTCGTCCGCCGCCGCCTGCGCCGCGGTCCGGTCCAGACTCCCGGTGCGGGCGGTGATCAGGACGTTCTCCACCGCCGGATCGGCGAAGTCGCCGGAGGCGACGATCACACCGGCGCGGCCCGACTCACCGACCGCCTGGTCTTCGACGGTCGCCTCGTTGAGGCCGGCGGCGTTGCCCCCCACGAAGCAGACCGCCACGAACACCACCCACATCGCGATGGCCCGCCACGGATGCTCCGCACTCCACCGCGCCAACCGCACCGTCACCGGTCGCCTGCCCATATCCGGGTTCCCCCTCCACACGTCGGTCCTTTGCCGACGGTGCCGACGCTAGGCAGCACGGGGTGCGCGGACATCCGGGTTCGGCCCCGGATCGTCCCGGAACCACCGACAGCGGCCCGCTCGGGTCAGGACCGGCCCGCCATTCGGACAAGAAGGGCCAAAGGCGGCGGTCGTCGGGGGACGCGCCGGGACCGGCCCGGGAGGCACACCGGCGCAACCCCGAGCCGGATCGGGGTCATCCCCGGAGGGACCCCCGGGGCCGCGGCTGGCAGCGCGGGCAGCTGTACGACGACCGGTTCATGAACGGCTCGCGGCGGATCGGCGCCCCGCAGCGCCGGCACGGCTCACCCTCCCGGCCGTAGACGTTCAGCGACCGGTCGAAGTAGCCGCTCTCGCCGTTGACGTTGACGTAGAGGGCGTCGAAGCTGGTGCCGCCCTCCTTGATCGCCTCGCCGAGCACGTCCCGGACGTGGCCGAGCAGCCGCCCGGCGGCCGGGGCGGTGAGCGCGTCGGTGGGCCGGACGCCGTGCAGCTTCGCCCGCCACAGCGCCTCGTCGGCGTAGATGTTGCCGACGCCGGAGATGAGCGTCTGATCCAGCAGCGCCCGCTTCACCTCGGTACGCCGCCGCCGCAAGGCCGCCACGAAGCCGGCGTCGGAGAACTCCGGGTCCATCGGGTCCCGGGCGATGTGCGCGATCTCGGCGGGCAGCTCGGCGCCCCCCTCCGAGACCGAGAGCCCGCCGAACGTGCGCTGGTCGACGAAGCGCAGCTCGGGGCCGTCGTCGGCGAACCGGAACCGGACCCGCAGGTGCAGTTCGTCGGCCGCGCCCACCGGCTGCAGCAGCAGCTGACCGGACATGCCCAGGTGGCCGATGAGGGCGTCACCGCTGTCCAGCGGCAGCCAGAGGTACTTGCCGCGGCGCCGGACGTCGGTGACCGTCCGGTCCCTCAGCACGTCGGCGAAGTGCTCACCGCCCGGCTCGTGCCGGCGTACCGCGCGGGGGTGCCGCACCTCCACCGAGATGATCCGGCGGCCGATGACCCACTGGGCCAGCCCCTGCCGGACCGTCTCGACCTCGGGCAGCTCAGGCACGGCCCGCGCCCGCCTCGGCGGTGTCCGCCGCGGCCTCGTTCGCCTCCGCCGGGGCCAGCGCGGCCTGCTCCTGCTCGGCCTGCTCGGTCAGCGTCCGCCAGGCGGACTCGGCGGCCCGCTGCTCGGCCTCCTTCTTGCTCCGACCCTCGGCCCCGCCGTACCGGTTGCCGGCCACCACGACCCAGGCGGTGAACGTCTTCAGGTGATCCGGGCCGGTCCCCTCGATCCGGTACTCCGGCACGCCCAGCCCCAGCGCGGCGGTCAGCTCCTGGAGGCTGGTCTTCCAGTCCAGGGCGGCGCCCCGGCCGGCCGACTCCGCCATCAGCGGGTCGAAGAGCCGGTGGATCACGATCGCCGCGGTGTCCAGGCCGTACTGGAGGTAGATCGCGCCGAGCAGCGCCTCCAGGGTGTCGGCGAGGATGCTCGCCTTGTCCCGCCCGCCGGTCGCCTCCTCGCCCTTGCCCAGCAGCAGGTACGCGCCCAGCCCGTCCGGGCCGAGGCCGCGCGCCACGTCGGCGAGCGCCCGCATGTTCACCACGCTGGCCCGCAGCTTGGCGAGCTGCCCCTCGGGCAGGTCGGGGTGGTTCTGAAAGAGCGCCGTGGTGATCACCACGCCGAGCACCGAGTCGCCCAGGAACTCCAACCGCTCGTTGGTGGGCAGACCACCGTTCTCGTACGCGTACGAGCGGTGGGTCAGGGCGCGCTCCAGCAGCTCCGGGTCGAGCGACACCCCGAAGGCCGCCTCCAGGTGAGCGACGGGAGCACGCCGCCGCTTGTCGTTCGTCATGCCGTTACTCCTTCAATCGCGACTGCGGGGCTCGCAAGCTCACTCCTCGCGCTCATCGCTACTCCTTCAATCGCGACTGCGGGGCTCGCAAGCTCACTCCTCGCGCTCATCGCTACTCCTTCAATCGCGACTGCGGGGCCCGCAAGCTCACTCCTCGCGCTCATCGCTACTCCTTCAATCGCGACTGCGGGGCCCGCAAGCTCACTCCTCGCGCTCATCGCCACCCCTTCAATCGCGACTGCGGGGCCCGCAAGCTCACTCCTCGCGCTCATCGCCACCCCTTCAATCGCGACCACGCGGCTCGGCGGCTCACTCGTCGCGCTCATCGGGTCACCTCGTTGTCGTCACTGCGTACGGGATCCTGCGGAGCGCCCTCGAGCAGGGCGGAAATCGTGTTCGTCGCGCCGCGCCGCCACAGGTGGGCGGCGAGGGCGATGCCGGAGGCGACGTCGTCGGGCCGGGCCGCGCCGTGGCAGACGACCACCGTGCCGGCCACGCCGAGCAGGGCGGCCGCCCGGGGAGCGCCGCCGCTGGCGGGCGGTCCACCGGCCATCGCGTACGCGCCCTCGATCGCCTTGAGCAGCACGTTACCGGTGAAGCCGTCGGTGACCACCACATCGGCACGCGCGCCGAGCGCGATGTCGTACCCCTCGACCAGGCCGACGTAGCGGGCGCCGCACGGCAGCGGCACGGCGGCCAGCAGGGGATCGGCGGCCCGGCGCAGCCGG
>JBARAE010000275.1:0-4809 GCA_049791715.1 Micromonospora sp. | reverse complement strand
GGCCGGTAGGGCGGCGACGCCACCGCGCAGCGCCGCCCCGGCCCGTTGCCGCGCTGCCGTGACCTCCGAGTCGTCGGCCCGGTAGAGCTCCGGGCGAAACATCACCTCGAAGTGGGCCCGGTGGTCGACGGCGAACCTGACGTACGCGACGCCGGATTCCAGCAGGTCGTCACCGGCCCGCTCGAGCGCCTCGGCGAGCAGGTCGAAGCCCTCGACGGCGAGCGCGGTGAGCAGTCCGGCCTTGTCGCCGAAGTGGTGGGCCGGGGCGGCATGCGAGACACCGGCCCGCCGGGCCAGGTCGCGCAGGCTGAGCGCCGCCGGCCCGGACTCGCCGATGACGTCGACCGCCGCCGCGAGCAGGGTCCGCCGCAGGTCGCCGTGGTGGTAGCCGCGGGTGGTGGTCATGCCGTCGAGCATATCTTGTCAGCGACAAGATGTCGCGTTCCCGAAATTAGTTTGGGCCCTGACGATCCGGGGGCTAACGTGTCTGCCGTGAAGATGGAACCACTGGTCCGCTTCCCCGACATGCTGCACCACGCGCCGCTCGGTCGACTGGTCTCCGTTGCCGGCCACCTCGTGGACCAGCACTGGGGGCGCTACCTCGCCGAGCACCACGGTCTCACCCCGGCCGGAATGCGGGTGCTGTTCATCCTGTCCCGGATGGGCGACACGGCCCACCGTGAGGTCGCCGAACGCTGCTTCGTCCGACCCGCCACGCTCACCGGCATCGTCGACACCCTGGAACGGGACGGCTTCGTCGAGCGCCGCCGGGACGCCAACGACCGCCGCACCGTGCAGCTCACCCTCACCGACAAGGGCCGCGAGCACACCAAGGCCCTCTTCGACCTGATCCACAGCAACCGGCCACTCACCTCCGTCGACGCCGACCCGGCGAAGCAGGCGGTGATCCGGGAGTTCCTCACCGAACTGATCACAAGCATGTCCGACGGGGATGTCGGGCGGTTGAACCCAGACCAGGATTCCGCAGACCAGACGACACCGGGGGGCCGTCCTTGCTGATCCGCCTGCTCCGCACCCATCTGCGCCCGTACCGCCGGCTCCTCGCGGCCGTCGTGGCGCTCCAGTTCGTCGGCACGATGGCCTCGCTCTACCTGCCGAGCCTCAACGCCGACATCATCGACCAGGGCGTCGCCCGCGGCGACACCGGCCAGATCATGCGTACCGGCGGCTGGATGCTGCTGGTCAGCCTCCTTCAGATCACCTGCTCGGTGGCGGCCGTCTACCTCGGCGCGAAGACCGCGATGGGCTTCGGCCGGGACGTCCGCGGCTCCATCTTCGGCCACGTCAACCGCTTCTCCGCCCGCGAGGTCAACCGCTTCGGCGCGCCCTCGCTGATCACCCGGAACACCAACGACGTCCAGCAGGTCCAGATGCTGGTCCTGCTCAGCTGCACCATGCTGGTCGCCGCGCCGATCATGAGCGTCGGCGGGGTGGTCATGGCGCTCCGCGAGGACGTCGGTCTCTCCTGGCTGATGCTGGTCAGCGTGCCGGTGCTGGCGATCGCGCTGGGCCTGGTCATCCGCCGCATGGTGCCCGGCTTCCGGCTCATGCAGACCCGGATCGACACGGTCAACCGGGTGCTCCGCGAGCAGATCACCGGCATCCGGGTGGTCCGCGCGTTCGTCCGCGAGCCGTACGAGACGGAACGCTTCGGTGTCGCGAACGCCGACCTGACCGCGACCGCCCTGCGCATCGGCCGGCTCCAGGCGCTGATCTTCCCCACGGTGATGCTGGTGCTCAACGTCTCCAGCGTCGCGGTGCTCTGGTTCGGCGCGCAGCGGGTGGACGCCGGTCAGATCCAGGTCGGCGCACTCACCGCCTTCCTGCAGTACCTGATGCAGATCCTGATGGCCGTCATGATGGCCACCTTCATGCTGATGATGGTGCCCCGCGCGGCGGTCTGCGCCGAGCGCATCGTCGAGGTGCTGGACACCGAGTCGTCGGTGGTGCCCGCCGCCCGTCCGGTGACCGAGGTGGCCGGCCAGGGCGAGCTGGAGCTGCGCGGCGTCGGCTTCCAGTACCCGGGGGCGAGCGCCCCGGTGCTGCACGACATCTCGTTCCGGGCGGAACCGGGGCGGACGACGGCGATCATCGGCTCCACCGGTGCCGGCAAGACCACCCTGCTCACGCTGATCCCCCGGCTGGTCGACCCGACCGCCGGCGGGGTGCTGGTGGACGGGGTGGACGTACGGGACCTGGCCCCCGACGAGCTGTGGCGCCGGATCGGGCTGGTGCCGCAGCGGCCGTACCTGTTCAGCGGCACGGTCGCCAGCAACCTCCGGTACGGCAACCCCGACGCCACCGACGCGGACCTCTGGGCGGCGTTGGAGATCGCCCAGGCCCGGGACTTCGTGGCCGAGATGTCGGGCGGGTTGGACGCGGCGATCGCCCAGGGCGGCACCAACGTCTCCGGCGGTCAGCGGCAGCGCCTGGCGATCGCCCGCGCCCTGGTCCGCAAGCCGGAGATCTACCTCTTCGACGACTCGTTCTCCGCGCTCGACCTCGGCACCGACGCCCGACTGCGGGCCGCGCTGAAGCCGGTCACCGCGGACGTGGCGGTGGTGATCGTGGCCCAACGGGTCTCCACGATCGTCGACGCCGACCAGATCATCGTGCTCGAGGACGGAGGCGTCGTCGGGATGGGACGACACGAGGAACTCCTGAACACCTGCCCGACGTACGCCGAGATCGTGGCGTCCCAGCAGACCGCGGAGGTGCCGGCATGACGGCCGTACAGGAGAAGGACGCGCCGAAGCGGCTGCCGGCCGCCGGGCGGCGCACCGGCGGCCCGCCGCACATGAGCATGGGCATGCCGGCCGAGAAGTCGCTGAACTTCGGGCCGTCGGCCCGGCGGCTGCTGGGACGGCTGCGGCCGTATCGGCTGCACCTGGCCGCCGTGGTCACCCTCGCGGTGGCCAGCGTGGGGCTCAGCGTCACCGGACCGAAGGTGCTCGGCCACGCCACCGACCTGATCTTCAGCGGCATCATCGGCCGCCAGCTTCCCGCGGGCACCACCCGGGAGCAGGCGGTGGCGGCGGCCGGGGCCGCCGGCAACGACAACTTCGCCGACATGCTCGCCCGGATGAACGTGGTGCCCGGGGTGGGCATCGACTTCACCGCACTCGGCCGGGTGCTCGCGCTGGCCCTGGCGCTCTACCTGGCCGCCAGCCTGCTCATGTGGTGGCAGGGCTGGCTGCTCAACGGCGTGGTGCAGCGGACCGTGCTGCGGCTGCGCGCCGACGTGGAGGACAAGCTCAACCGGCTGCCGCTGCCCTACTTCGACCGGCAACCCCGCGGCGAGCTGCTCAGCCGGGTCACCAACGACATCGACAACATCTCGCAGACCCTCCAGCAGACGCTGAGCCAGCTCCTCACCGCCCTGCTCACGGTCGTCGGCGTACTGGCCATGATGTTCTGGATCTCGCCGCTGCTCGCGGTGGTCGCCCTGGTGGCGGTGCCGCTGTCGGTGCTGGTGACCGGCCAGATCGCCAAGCGGTCACAGCGGAAGTTCATCGCCCAGTGGACCCACACCGGCGAGCTGAACGGGCAGATCGAGGAGGCGTTCACCGGCCACGAGCTGGTCAAGGTCTTCGGCCGGCAGCGCGAGGTGGAGGCCGCCTTCCGCGCCAAGAACGAGGAGCTGTTCCAGGCCAGCTTCGGCGCCCAGTTCATCTCCGGGATCATCATGCCGGCGATGTTCTTCATCGGGAACCTCAGCTACGTGGCGATCGCGGTGGTCGGCGGGCTGCGCGTCGCGTCCGGGTCGATGAGCCTCGGCGACGTGCAGGCGTTCATCCAGTACTCGCGGCAGTTCACCCAGCCGCTCACCCAGGTCGCCTCGATGGCCAACCTGCTCCAGTCCGGGGTGGCGTCGGCCGAGCGGGTCTTCGCCGTCCTCGACGCCGAGGAGCAGAGCCCGGACCCGGTCCAGCCGGCGCGGATCGCCGAACCGCACGGCCGGGTGGAGTTCGAGCACGTCTCCTTCCGGTACGCCCCGGACAAGCCGCTGATCGAGGACCTGTCGCTGGTCGCCGAGCCCGGTCACACCGTGGCGATCGTCGGCCCGACCGGCGCCGGTAAGACCACCCTGGTCAACCTGATCATGCGCTTCTACGAGCTGGACGCCGGCCGGATCACCCTCGACGGCGTGGACATCACCACGCTGCGGCGCGACGAGCTGCGCGGCCGGATCGGCATGGTGCTCCAGGACACCTGGCTCTTCGGCGGCACCATCCGGGACAACATCGCCTACGGGCGACCGGACGCCACCGAGGAGGAGATCCGCGCCGCCGCCCGGGCCACCTTCGTGGACCGGTTCGTCCGCAGCCTCCCCGACGGGTACGACACGGTGATCGACGAGGAGGGAAGCAACGTCAGCGCCGGCGAGAAGCAGCTCATCACCATCGCCCGGGCGTTCCTGGCCGAGCCGTCGCTGCTCATCCTCGACGAGGCGACCAGCTCGGTGGACACCCGGACGGAGGTGCTGCTGCAGCGGGCGATGGCGGCGCTGCGCTCGGACCGGACCAGCTTCGTCATCGCGCACCGGCTCTCCACCATCCGCGACGCCGATCTGATCCTGATGATGGAGAACGGCCGCATCGTGGAGCAGGGCACCCACGAGGAGCTGCTCGCCGCCGGCGGCGCGTACGCCCGGCTCTATCGTGCCCAGTTCAGCGGCGCGGTGATCACCGACGAGGGGCCCGCCGTGCCGGGGGCCGGTCCGGCCGGGGCCCGCCCGGCGGTCGCGCCGGCCAGGAACTGACGTGGATCCCGCGACAGGTTCGGCGC
>JBARAE010000274.1:0-8596 GCA_049791715.1 Micromonospora sp. | reverse complement strand
GCCGGGTGGCCGTCCCCGCCGGCCGCGTCCGCCACCAGGCGGCGAGCAGGTGCCGCCGGACGGCCGGAAGCGCCGCCGGGCGGTCGGCCCGCCAGAAGGCCAGCAGCATCCGGGCAGCCGGGCCGGGCAACGCCCGGGCGAGCGGGGCGTCGAGCGTGGGGAGGCCGTCCAGTTCCCGCAGCCGACGCAGGTGGTGGGCCGCGATGGCGCCCTTGTCGAGCACGCAGTGCAGCAGCAGCGCCCAGAACTCGTCCCCGGGCGCGAGCACCCGTACGCCGTCCTGCCGGACGTGACGCGCCAGGCACTCGTCCGCGGCCGTCGTGCGGACCTCGAAGTGCCGGCCGTAGGCGAGCTCCGTGACGAGGTCGAACTCGATCCAGGAGCTGGTGGCGGGGTCGAGGCCGAGGTAGAACCGGTGGCTGCCCCGGCCGTGGCTGACCAGGCGGATCAGCCCGTGGCCCTCGATGACGGCCACGGCACGCGCGAGATCCGCCGGCGCGACCAGCACGTCGAGATCACCCGGGGCGGTGAGCCCTTCCGCGCCGCCGCGCAGCAGGCACCACCGCACGTTCGCCTCGTCGAAGCCGGCGAGCACCGCCCGGGCGAGCCCGTACCCGGCCGGCCCGGCTTCCGTCGGCCGGTGCGGTTCCCGATGGTCGGCGACCGTCGCGGCCGCCGGCACGGTGGCGTCCTCAGTGCTCATCGCGTCTCCGCAAGCTGGGCGGTGGTGTCGCCGAGGCTCAGGCACTGCGCCGCCGGTACGGCGGACGCGGCGGTCCCCGGGTCGACGGGGAACGTGAACTCCGCCGGGGTGCCGGGCGGCAGCGGGACGTAGCGCACCTCGTACGGTCCCAGGCGGAGCGGCCGCCCCTGCACCTCCAGGTCGATCCGGCCGTCCTCGGTGTGGACGAGGAGGACGCCGCCCCGGCCCCGGGCCAGGCCCAGCTCCGGCACCGGCCAGGAGACCGGGTCGGTTGCCGCCCGGTCGCCGAGCACCTGCTGCAGCCGGGCGACGGCCTCCGCGTATCCGAGGGGGCGGCCCCCGTCGCGGCGGTCCGTCGCGCTCCACAGCGCGGGCCCGTGTACGCCGTCGTGGTCGCGTTGCGGCTCCCAGATGAGGGCCGTCGTCGCACCCTGATCGGCCATGTGCAGCAGCGAGGCGACGGCCCGGGCGGTCAGCTTCGGCTGACCGGCGGCGTCGGCCCGGCCCACGTGGAACTCGCTCCACCAGATCGGCAGCGACGTCCGCTGGCGCAGCCAGCGCGTGAGGGCGCCGAAGAGCGCGCTGCTGGTCGTGGTCGCCGTGATCCGGCCCTGGTCGCGGGTGGAGAGGCCGGCGTCGACGGCGACGAAGTCCGCGCCGTGCTTGTGCCGCAGCCAGTAGTCCAGGGCGTCGAGGCTGCGCTGGTCGACGACTCCGCAGGCGCCGGCGAGCGGGGACGGGTGGCTCGCGGTCTTCGGGCTCGCCCAGGTGTCGATGACGACGTACGGGCCGCCGACCGCGAGGGTCGGGTCGACCGCCTTGAGGGCGTCGTAGACGGCGTTGTACAGGGCGGTGTACGCCTCGTACCGCCACCGGTTGCGGGCGGCGTCCCAGAAGCCCTTCATCTCGTTCCACACCTGGAAGTGCCGTACGTCGGGGTAGCGCCGGGCGACGGCGGCGGCGAGGGCGGCGAAGTCGGCGTAGTGCTCCGGACGCGGCGCCACGTGCAGCTTGTTCCAGTTCGTCTCACCGGGGCGCCCGCCCTTCATCCAGTCCGGCGCGCAGCACAGCGTGATGACCGGCGTGCCCCCGGTCGACCTGATCAGCGCCATCCGCCGGTCCAGGGAGGACCAGTCGAACCTGCCCGGGCTCGGCTGCGGGTTCTCCGCCCCCCAGCCGAAGATGTGCTGGTTCTGGTAGCTCGCGGTGGCGGTGAGGACGGCCTTCGCGGAGGCGAGGGCCGGTGCGCTGCCCCAGTCGTCGACCGAGTGCTGGGTGTGCGTCACGCCCACCGAGAGGGTGCCCGGGTCGGGGCGACGGGGCTGCGGTGCGGACCAGTCGAACCCGCCCGCGGCGGAGCCGGTCGAGGGCGCTCCGCTCGGCGCGTGCCCGGTGGGACGGCCGGAGACCGCGACCAGGGTGACCGCTGTCGCCACCGCGGTCAGGACCAGCAACCAGCGCAGGACGGCGGGCCGGGGCCAGGCCGGCCGGCGGGGCGGTGTAGGGGCCACGCACTACCCCCGTCCCGGCCGCAGCGCCAGGATCCGCCGGGCGCCGACGCGGGCACCCTGAACCAGCGGGGTGATCGGCACCCGCTCGATCCGGTAGGTGGCGTAGTCCTGGCTGACGGCGCCGAACCGGCTCTTGAACAGCTCCAGCGAGGAGGTCCGGGCCGAATCGCCCATGTTGTACGCGGTGCAGCCGGCCTCGACCGCGTCGGCGATGGCCGTCTTGTGCAGGAGGTAGTTGGCGTAGACCGGGCCGGCGAGCCGTTCCACCATGGCGCCGCGCCAGTACATCGCCGTCCTCGTACCGAAGAGCACGACGATCGCGGCGACGGGGCGCTCTCCGTGGTACGCGGCGTACACCCGGCAGCGGGCGCCGAGCATCGCCGCGACGGTGTGCAGCTTGCGCGGCGGCTCCCGCCGGGCGGAGAGCCACCGGGCGAGCGGCAGCGGCAGGCCGTCCCGCCGCGCCCAGCGGTCGACGGACTCGCGGTACAGCTGGTGGAACGTCGAGACGAGGCCGCCGGCGGCGTCACACCGGACGACGACGCCGGCCCGCTCCGCCCGGCGGATCCGGTTACGGGTGTCGCTGCGGAACCGCTCGCGCCACACCCGGTCGAAGTCGCCGTCCAGGGGAAGGGTCTGCGACATCCGCTCCTCGCGCAGTACGCCCGCCGGCATCGCCGCCTCCCACGCGGTGGCCGTAGCCGGGTCGGGGCGGACCAGCGTGCTCAGCGCGCGCCGCTGCGCCAGGTCGCCGGCGACCATGCGGATGTCCTCGGCGCGCAGCTCCCCGCCGTCGCCGATCAACCCGCCCGGTCCCCAGCCGACGGGGAGCGCGTAGTCCGTCGCGAGCAGCGAGCCGATGCCCGGTCGCCGGACGAGCGGAAGCACGAGACGCCGCCCGTCGGCGGTCTCGTACAGCCGCGAGACGTCCCGGTAGCCCTCCACCGCGCACACCGCCCGCAGCCAGGTCGGGGTCTGACTGGGCAGCGCCGTGGGCGTGCCGGCGAGCACCTGCTCCCACACGTCGACCGGCACCGGGCTGGTGACCCGCCGCGGTGGCGGGTCACCAGGAACCGGGACGAGGGGACGCTCCAGGCTGGTGCCCGCGCTCACGGCGACCCCAGGGAGAGGTCGGCGTGCCAGTAGCGCTGGGTGGCGTCGTTGCTGGCCATGACGACCATGCCGGTGGCGCTGGTGACGTCCTGCTTGGTGGTGGTGACGTTGTTGAGGTTCGGCGACAGGCTGTCCCTGATGACCGGGGTGCCGCGGCCGTCCGGGAAGGCGATGGTCGCCATCGGGGAGCTCTTCATGAAGATCGTCCCGGGGTAGCCCGAGTAGGGGCAGCCGCTGTCCGGCGCGGTCATGAAGACGTACACGGTCTGGTGTTCGGAGTCGAGCAGCAGGACCGGCCGGGTGTGGCAGTCCTTGATCCGCCCGACCGGGTAGCTGGACCAGTCGGCGGTCCCCGGGTCCCGGGCGAGGAGCATGACCTGGGGCGCCGAGGAGGACGCGCCGGCGTCGTCGAGCCCGGTCTTGATGGCCGCGAAGACCCGTCCGGAGGCGTCCGCCTGCAGCGCCTTGAGGTTGATGTGGTCGTCGGCGCTGTTCGGACCCTGGATCGCGGTCCGCGAGACGGCCCACGTGGACCGCGACGCGCCGTCGGTGTGCTCGGCGAAGTACATGGCGGAGGCTTCCTGGTTGCTCCACATCACGCCCGTACGGGTGCCGCCGAAGCTGACCACCGCGGAGATGTCGTCGCTGGCCAGGCCGGTGGCGCCGGTGACCGGGAGCACGAACGGGGTGCCCCAGACCGCGTCCCCGCCGGTCGTGTTGTTCACGTAGACCTTCGACCCCTGCGCCCAGGTCGCCCAGAGCGTCCCCGTCGAGTCCTTGTCGAGGGTGAGGCTCTCGCTGGAGTAGTTGTTGATCTGCACCGGGAAGCCGGTGTCGCGGCTGTACGTCTTCGTCACGGGGTCGTAGCTGAGCCGGTAGAGCCGCGACGGGTTGCCGTAGGTGGCGCCGGCCGACGAGCTGGCCCGGACATGGGAGGCGACGTAGAGCTTGGCGCCGTCCCAGAGCACGTCGGAGCGGGTCTTCGGCCGGTTGTCGAGCACGGTGCCGGTGTCGGTCCAGCGCTCGGTGGAGCGGTCCAGCCGGAAGATGTGGTGGGTCTGGCTGCCGGTGTCGAACAGCGCCGCCCACCAGAGGCCGTCGTTCCACCACAGCTTGCTCTCCGGCTTCTCGCCGGTCGCCGCCGAGCCGTCCCCGGAGGTGGAGGGCCCGACGTAGCCGACGTCCCCGGTTGCGGCGCCCGCCGGTGTGGCGAGTCCGCCGGGAACGGGTGCGGCGCCCAGCAGCACGCCGAGGAGCAGGGCGAGGGCGTGGCTGGCGCGAATCACGCGCCGTGGACCGGTCATGAGTGGGTCACCTCGCCGAGCGCCGCGCCGGCCGGCTTGGCCACGAGGGGCTGCCAGCGGTGCAGCACCCGGTGGTCGATCGGGTCCACCACCGGCCGCGGGCGCCGGACGACCCGCTCCCGGATCAGGGTCCGGAGGACCCGCTGGCCGTCCCGGAAGGTGTGCAGGTTGGAGGTGCCGCAGCGGCGGGGCAGTTCGTTGCTCGGCACTTCGGCGATGCGCAGGTTGGCCTTGAGGGCGTGGACCACCAGTTCGGTCTCGATCTCGAAGCCGTGCGCGGTGAGGGCGAGGTCCGACAGGCGGTCGCGCCGGAAGGAGATGAAGCCGTAGCAGAGGTCGGTGAAGCGGACGAGGAACAGGCTGTTGGTGAGCCGTACCAGCATCTGGTTCCCGGAGCGGCGCAGCGCGGTCAGGTCGGTCGACCCGCCGCCGGCCAGGAACCGGGAGCCCTTGACGAAGTCGTACCCGTTCATCAGCGGCGTGACGAAGCGGTGGATCTCAGCCGGATCCATGCTGCCGTCGGCGTCGATCATCACGATGAGGTCGCCGGTCGCGGCGGCGAACGCGACGCGTGCGGCGTCCCCCTTGCCGCGGCAGTTCTGCGTCAGCACCACGATGTCGGGACGGATGGCGCGGGCGACCTGGACGGTACGGTCCGACGAGTGCCCGTCCACGAGGATCACCTCGTCGACGATCGACGGCATCCGCTCGAGCACCCAGGCGATGTTCTTCTCCTCGTTGAGCGTGGGGATGACCACGCTCACCGTCTGGCGCTCGCGGCGGCCGTCGACGGCCGTGGCGTCCTGCTCGGGCCGTTCCCGCATCCGCAGGATGCTCACCGGCCGGTCGTCATGCCCGGTAGGGACCCTGAGCGGCGGGGCGGACAGCAGGTTGGGGACGTGGGTGTCGAGGTCCTGGACGTGGGCGTCGACCTCCTGGTTCAGCGTCACCGGACCCCCTCCCGCGGGGCCGCCGCGAGACCGTGCCGTCCGCCGGCCTTCCTCGTGCCGTCAGCGGTGGTGTCCGAAGTACCTCTCATCAGCCCCACTTCCCCCGTGATTCCTGGGCAGCGTCGAGCGCTTCAGCCCTGGACGTATGAATGTTCCGGTCCGCGCGGTTAAACCGGGATGAACAGGAGGTAAGCTAACATCTGGGCTAACCCGGACACGCCGGATTCCGGGATGCCGGATCCGATTCCGGACCCAGCCGAACGATCGGGCACCGGCCGCCGTTTGGATGGTGGACGGCGGCCGGTGCGTGGGCGTCACTTCCGCGGCAGGAGCTGGATGATCGCGGCCAACGCCAGTTCGAGCACGATCAACGCGACGAGCCCGGCCCGGAAGCCGCCGGTCAGATCGGTGGCCTGGTAGAACACGACGCCGATCAGCGCCACCCCGACCGCGTTGCCGGTCTGGTTCACCGTGGACAGCACCCCCGCCGCCGCGCCCGTGTGCCGCGGCGTGACCCGCGACAGCACCGTCGTGGTGAGCGGCGCGAGCGCCATCCCCATCCCGATCCCGTCCACGGCCAGCCCCGGCACGAGCCAGCCGGCCCCGTGCCCGGCTGCCTCCCACATGCCGTACAGGCCGATCACCATCACCAGCGCACCCACGCTGACCACCTGGCGGCCGAGCCGCGCGGCGATCTGGTGCGCGTACGTCGAGGTGGCGAGGTAGCCGGCCCCGATGGCCATGAACACCGTCCCCGACTCCAGCGCCGACAGGCCCCGCTCCACCTGCAGGTAGAGGGCCAGGATGAGGAAGAAGGACGCCTGCCCCATCCAGAACACCTGGGTGGCCACCAGCCCCACCGAGAACGCCCGCTCCCGGAACAGGGTCAGGTCCACCAGCGGCTGTCCGCCGCGCCGCTGGCTCGCGACGAAGAGCGTGAAGAGCGCCACCGAGGCAGCCAGGCTCAGCCAGGTCCACATCGGCCAGCCCTGCTCGCGTCCCTCCACCAGCGGCAGCACCAGCGCCACCAGGGCGGCGCTGACCAGGACCACGCCGGCCAGGTCGAGCCGGGTCGCCGGGTGGCGCGACTCCGGCACCCGGCGGAGCAACGCCAGCGCGGCCACCCCGACCGGCAGATTGATCAGGAAACAGAGTCGCCAGTCCAGGCCGAACAGGTCCGCCCTGATCAGCAACCCGCCGATCAACTGGCCGAACACCGCGCCCAGGCCCATCGTCAGGCCGTACTGGGCGAACGCCCTGGCCTGCTCGGCCGGTGCGACGCTGGTCCGGACGATGGCCAGCACCTGCGGCATGAGCAACGCGGCCGCCAGTCCCTGCAGCACCCGGGCGCCGACCAGGACTCCCGCGCCGGGCGCCAGCCCGCAGAGGACGGAGGCGACGGTGAACAGCGCGACGCCCAGCCCGAAGATCCGTCGGCGGCCGTACCGGTCACCGAGCCGGCCGCCGGTGATCAGGCCGGTGGCCACCGCGAGGACGTAACCGGCGACCACCCACTCCAGCGCGGCCGGACCGGCGTGCAGGTCGCGCTGCATCACCGGCAGGGCGACGTTGACGATGAACGCGTCGATCGCGGTCATGAACGTCGAGGTCAGCAGGACCGGCAGGAAGCCCCGGGAGGCGGCGGCCGGCGTGCCGGGCCGCGCCGCCGGTGCGGTCAGGACGGTCATGCCGGCACCCGGTCCAGGAAGCCGTGCACCGCCTTGATCCGGTTTTCGGCGATGACCGCGACGTCGAAGCCGACCACGATCGGTTCGGCGCCGCGTGGGCCGAGGTGCCAGGTGAACCGGGCCAGGTCGTGGTGCGCGTCGACCGGGCCGGCGAGCCGGAACTCCAGGCCGGTGAACTGCTGCTGCACGCCGGCGATCAGGGCGTCGATCTGGTCGCGGCCGGCGACGGCGGCCAGCGGGTCGGTGTACGTGCCGTCGGCGGCCCAGACCTCGTCGATGAGGCTCCGGCGGGCGGCGGGGTCGGCGGTGTTCCAGGCGGCGAGGTACTTCTCGATCAGTTCCATGCCGACGACGCTAGGGACGATCGCGGCCCCGGGAATCGGTAGCGCTTAGGTACCGCGTACCTGTGTAGGGTGCGGGCATGTTGCACGGCCGCGCCGCGGAGCAGGACCGGATCGCCACCCTGGTGGCACGGGCCCAGGCGGGGGAGAGCGGCGCGCTGGTGCTGCGCGGTGGACCGGGCATCGGCAAGACCGCGCTGCTGGACTGGGCCGCCGAGCTGACCCCACCGGCCGACCGGCCACTGCGGGTGCTGCGCGCCAGCGCCGTCGAGTTCGAGGCCGAGTTGCCCTTCGCCGGGCTGAGCCAGCTCCTGCGGCCCGCCCTGGACCGGCTGGACCGGCTGCCGGCGCCGCAGCGGCAGGTGCTCGCGTCCGCGTTCGGTCTGGGCGGCGGTGACCCGGCCGACCGGCTGCTGGTGGGCCTCGCGGTGCTGTCCCTCCTGGCCGACCTGGCCGACGACGGTCCGCTGCTCTGTCTCGTCGACGACGCGCACTGGCTGGACACGGTCTCCGCCGAGGCGCTGCTTCTCGCCGCCCGTCGGCTGCACGCCGAGGGCGTCGTGATGATCTTCGCGGCCCGGGACGCCGCCTTTCCGGCCCCCGGGCTGCCGGAGCTGACCGTGGGAGCCCTCGCTCCGGCCGACGCGGTCCGGCTGCTCGACCCGGGGCTCGCACCCGAGGTGCGGATGCGGGTGCTGGGCGAGGCGCAGGGCAACCCGCTGGCGCTGATCGAGCTGCCCCGCGTCGTGCCGGCCGGCGAGGCCGGCGGCCCGGTGCCGCTGACCGACCGGCTGCGGGCCGCGTTCCACGGCCAGATCGACCGGCTGCCGACCGGCACCCGGACGCTGCTGCTCGTCGCGGCCGTCGAGGACACCGGCGACCTGGACGTGCTGCTACGCGCCGCCGCCACCCTCGGCGCCGGGCCGGCGGACCTGCCCCCGGCGCAGGAGGCCCGGCTCGTCGAGGTCACCGGCCGGCTGGTGCGG
>JBARAE010000273.1:0-2025 GCA_049791715.1 Micromonospora sp. | reverse complement strand
GCTTGGAGGTGCGGGCGGGCGGGCCGCGGCGCAGCCAGGCGATCTCCTTGCGGAGCAGGTTCTGCCGGCGGGCCTCGGTGGCCGCGGCGACGCGCTCCCGCTCGGCGCGGGCCAGCGTCCAGGCGGCGAAGCCACCCTCGTAAGCCCGCACGGCCTGGTCGGCGACCTCCCAGGTGGTGGTGCAGACCGCGTCGAGGAACCACCGGTCGTGGGTGACCACGACGAGTGCGCCCTTGCGGGTGACCAGGTGCCTGGCCAGCCAGTCGACGCCGCCGACGTCGAGGTGGTTCGTGGGCTCGTCGAGGATGAGCAGGTCGGCGTCGCGGACCAGCAGGGCGGCGAGGGCCACGCGGCGGCGCTCACCACCGGACATCGGGCCGACCGGCTGGTCGAGGCCGAGGTGGGGCATGCCCAGCCCGTCGAGGATGGCCCGGACGCCGGCGTCGCCGGCCCACTCGTGTTCGGCGCCCATGCTCTCGCCGAGCCAGGCGGTGCCGAGCACCACGTCGCGGACGGTGGCCTCGGGGGCGAGCGTCAGGTTCTGCGGCAGCCAGGCGACGCGGAGGTCGCGGCGGTGGGTGACCCGGCCGTCGTCCGGCTCCTCCTGCTTGGTGAGCAGGCGCAGCAGGGTGGACTTGCCGGCGCCGTTGAGGCCGACGACGCCGATCCGGTGGGCGTCGTCGAGGCCGAGTGAGACGTCGGTGAGCAGCGGCCCGGCGGCGCCGTACCCCTTGGACACCCGGTCCAGGTTGACGATGTTGGCCACGACCTCACCTCCCATGATCAAGGCGTCCCGGTGCCGGCCGGCACCTCGGGACGCCTGGCCCCTCAGGGTACGCGGGCACGCCGACCACGCCTGGTGCGCGTCGGGCCCCGGAGGGAGTCAACGACCCCCGCCGCCCGATTTGTTCCGGGAGGCGGTGGGTCAGATGATCCGCGCCCCGGCGACCGGGCCGTGGGCGACCCGGGCCTCCCGGCACACCCCGGCGGCCTCCAGTTCGGCGGCGACCCGCGCGGCGTCCGCCTCGTCGGCGACGAGGAAGACGCAGGTGGGCCCGGAGCCGGAGACGATCCCGGCGAGGGCGCCGGCCGCCTCGCCCGCCTTGAGCGTGGCGGCCAGTGACGGGCGCATGGCCAGGGCGGCGTCCTGGAGGTCGTTGCCGAGGGCTGCGGCGAGCACCCGGGGGTCCCGTTGGCGCAGCGCGGCGAGCAGCGCGTCGGTGCTGCCCAGCGGCTCGCCGGCGGTGCCGGCGTCGCGGAGCCGGTCGAGTTCCCGGTAGGCGGCCGGGGTGGAGAGGCCGCCCTCGGCGACGGCCACCACCCAGTGCCAGGAGGTGGGTCGGGCCAGTACCGGGCTGACCGCCTCGCCCCGGCCGGTGCCGAGCGCGGTGCCGCCGTGGATCAGGAACGGCACGTCGGAGCCGAGGTCGGCGGCGATCCCGGCCAACTCGTCGCGGGACAGCCCGGTGCCCCAGAGGGCGTCGCAGGCAACCAGGGCGGCGGCCGCGTCGGCGCTGCCACCGGCCAGCCCGCCGGCGAGCGGGATCTGCTTGCGCAAATGCAGTCGGGCGTACGGCGGGACGCCGGCGTACCCGGCGAGGGCGTGGGCGGCGCGGATCACCAGGTTGGAGTCGTCCAGGGCCAGCTCGCCGGTGCCCTCCCCCTCCATGGTGAGGGTGAGGGTGTCACCCCGTCGGGCGGTCAGCTCGTCGTAGATGGAGATGGCGTGGTAGACGGTGTTCAGCTCGTGGTAGCCGTCCCGGCGCAGCGGGCCCACCCCGAGGTGGAGGTTGACCTTCGCCGGCACCCGTACCCGGACCGGGCCGCTGGACCCGCGCCGCTGCTGCTCGTCCTCGTCGTCCGGTCGCCACGCCTCGGTCACGGGGCGATGTCCCGCGGGTGCAGGCGGATGTCGAACGGCTTCTCCACGATCAGCTCCTCGCGGCGGGGTCGGACAACGGCGCCAGCCTACTGTGCGGCGGGCAGGGCGGCCGGGGCCGACGCGGCGATGGCGGCGAACTGCTC
>JBARAE010000272.1:0-9023 GCA_049791715.1 Micromonospora sp. | reverse complement strand
TGGCGGGAGCCCCGGCGGCGGATGCCGGCCCGCTGGCGGCTGCGGTTCGCCGACGCGGTCGCGCACCACCTCGACGGCACCTGGCGGGAGTCGGTCGCCAAGGCCGCCGGCCGGGCACCGGGGGTGGACGAGTACGTGGAGCTGCGCCGGGCCACCTCGGCGGCGTACGTGTCGTACCCGCTGATCGAGTTCGCGGCCGGCCGGCCGCTGCCCGACCCGGTCTACCACCATCCGGCGCTGCGCCGGCTCGCCGACCTCGGCAACGACCTGCTCTCCTGGTTCAACGACATCGCCTCGCTGGACCGGGACCGGGCCACCGCCGGGGGGCACAACCTGGTGCTGGCGGTGGCCGCCGAGCGGGGCGTGCCCGTGGCGACCGCGGTGGAGGTGGTGGCCGAGCGCTGGCGGGCGGAGATGGCCCGCTTCGTCGCGCTGCGCGCCGCGGTGCCGTCGTTCGGTCCGGCGCTGGACGAGTCGGTCACCGCCCATCTCGACGGGGTGGCCAACGCCGTCCGGGGCACGGTGGACTGGACGCTGGAGAGCGCCCGCTACCCGGTCGCCCCCGGCTCCTGACCGCTCAGGGGCGCAGGCCCAACCGGATCACCAGGTCCAGCAGGGCGAAGACGAAGAGCGCGATGCCGACGAACCCGTTGGCGGTGAAGAACGCCCGGTTGACCTTGCTCAAGTCGGTCGGGCTGACCACGAGGTGCTGGTAGCCGAAGGCGACCGCGGTCAGCGCCAGCCCGATCCACCAGAGCCAGCCGAAGCCGACCAGCGCGCCGAACCAGATGAAGAGCGCGAAGGTGATCACGTGCGCGACGGTGGAGGCGTGCAGCGCGAAGCGCAGCCCGTACCGGGCGGGCACGCTGTGCACGCCGATCCGGCGGTCGACGTCGACGTCCTGGCAGGCGTAGATCAGGTCGAAGCCGCCGATCCAGAGGCCCACGGCCGCGCCGAGCAGCCAGGCCGGCCAGGAGCCGTCGAGGGTGCCGGTGACCGCCAGCCAGGCGCCGACCGGGCCGACCGCCTGGGCGATCGCCAGGATGGCGTGCGGCCAGTTGGTGAACCGCTTGCCGTACGGGTAGACGACCAGCGGGATCACCGCGAGCGGGGCGAGCACCAGGCAGAGCGGGTTGAGCAGGGCGGCGGCGGCGAGGAAGACCACCAGCGCGACCGCGGCGCCGGTCCAGGCCGTTCGCACGCTCACCGCCCCGGTGACCAGCTCCCGCCCGGCGGTACGCGGGTTCCGTGCGTCGATCCGCCGGTCGAGGATGCGGTTGGCGGCCATCGCGAACGTCCGCGCGCCGACCATCGCCACGGTGATCAACAGCAGGTCGAGCCAGCGCACGTGCCCGCCGTCGACCTGCATCGCGGTCAGCGCCGAGAGGTACGCGAACGGCAGCGCGAACACCGAGTGTTCGATCGCGACGAGCTTGAGGAAGGACGTGACGCGACCGGGCCGCTCCAGCACAGCCGTCATCAGATTCCGTACTCCTTCCAGCGCTTGTCGACCAGCGAGACCACCTCGGGCGACATCGACATCTCTTCCGGCCAGCCGCGGGTGTAGCCCTCGCTGGGCAGTTTGCGGGTGGCGTCGATGCCCGCCTTGCCACCCCAGAACTGCTGGTACGACGCATGGTCGAGGTGGTCCACCGGCCCCTCGGTGAGGAGCAGGTCCCGCGCGTAGTCGACGTTGCCGAAGGCGCGGAAGGCGACCTCGTTGTAGTCGTGCACGTCGCAGTCCTCGTCGACGATCACGATCAGCTTGGTCAGCGACATCAGGTGCGCGCCCCAGATCGCGTTCATGACCTTCTGCGCGTGCTTCGGGTAGCGCTTGCGGATCGACACGATCGCACAGTTGTGGAAGACGCCGGCGGCCGGCAGGTCGTAGTCGACGATGTCCGGGATCAGCAGCTTGAGCAGCGGCTGGAAGATCCGCTCGGTGGCCTTGCCGAGGCCGTGGTCCTCCTGCGGCGGCTTGGAGGTGATGATCGAGTGGTAGACCGGGTCACGCTGCATGGTCATGGTCTCGACGTGCAGCACCGGGAACGGCTCGACCGGAGTGTAGAAGCCGGTGTGGTCGCCGAAGGGGCCTTCGGGCAGCCGCTCGCCGGGCTCCAGGTACCCCTCCAGCACCACCTGGGCGTGCGCCGGCACCTGCAGCGGCACGGTGAGGCAGTCGACCATCTCCACGCGCTCGCCGCGCAGGAAGCCGGCGAACAGGTACTCGTCGATGTCGCCGGGGAGCGGCGCGGAGGCGGCGTACGAGACGACCGGGTCGCAGCCGATGGCGATCGCGACCGGGAGCCGCTGACCGAGCCGCTCGGCGACCGCGTGGTGGGCGGTGGAGTCCTTGTGGATCTGCCAGTGCATGCCCAGCGTGTTGCGGCTGTGCTGCTGGAGGCGGTAGAGCCCGAGGTTCCGCTTGCCGGTCTCCGGGTGCTTGGTGTGGGTCAGCCCGAAGTTGTGGAAGATCCCGCCGTCGCCCGGCCAGACCTGGAGGCCGGGCAGCCGGTTCAGGTCCACGTCGTCGCCCCGGTACACCACCTGCTGGCAGGGCGCGGTCTTGACCTTGCGCGGCGGCACCGACTTGAGCTGCATGACCTTGCCCAGGCCCTCACGGATGCCGGACCAGCCGACCGGCAGCTCCGGCTTGACCAGCGCGCCGATCCGCTCGCCGATCTCGTCCAGCGAGTCGACGCCGAGCGCCATCGCCATCCGCTTCTCGGTGCCGAAGAGGTTGATCGCGACCGGCATCTCCCCCCGGGTCGGCCGCTCGAAGAGCAGCGCCGGGCCACCGGCGCGAACGGTCCGGGTGACCACCTCGCTGATCTCCAGCGTGGGGTCGACCGGAACACTCACCCGCCGCAGCTCCCCCGCGCGCTCGAGCGCCGCGAGGAAGTCCTTGAGGTCGGTGTACGGGAAGCCACGAGCCGCCATGGCTGCCAGTCTCCCGCACCGCTCACCGGCCCGCCCACGCCGGGTGGTGTGACGTGTGCGGGCCCTCCTCGACGCCCGCGCACCGGCATGGGGCGGAGCCGGTCGGGTAGTCGAGCCGTCCGGTGCGGCGGAGAGGGGTGGGGATGGGCGACGGACGGGTCCCAGCGAGGTTCACCGAGCAGCGGACGCGGGTCGGCGACGCGACGATGAACTACGTCCGAGGCGGCAGCGGACCGACGCTGGTGCTGCTGCACGGCTATCCCCAGTGTTGGCGCATGTGGCGTCACCTGCTGCCCGAGCTGGCGCGGTCGTACGAGGTGGTCGCGCCCGACCTGCGCGGCTTCGGCGACAGTGACGCGCCGCCCGACGGTTACGACAAGAAGACCGTCGCGGCCGACCTGCACGGACTGCTCAGCGAGCTGGGACTGGCGACCGGCATCCGGCTGGTCGGCCACGACCTGGGGACGATGGTCGCGTACGCGTACGCCGCCGCCCACCCCGATCAGGTGTCCCGGCTGGTGCTGACCGAGGCGCCCATCCCGGACGAGAGCGTCTACGCGTTTCCCGCCCTCAGCGCCGCCGGGCCGGCGGTGTGGAACTTCGGCTTCTTCAACGTGACCAACGGGCTGCCCGAGCAGCTGATCGCGGGCCGGGAGGAGCTCTGGGTGGACCGGTTCACCGACTCGATCATGGTGAACAAGGGCAGCCTCGGGCCGGACGACGTCGAGGAGTACGCCCGGCACCTGCGCGCCCCGGCGCACCTGCGGGCCAGCTTCGCGTACTTCCGGGCGTTCGGACAGGACATCGCGGACAACGCGGCGTACCGGGCGACGAAGCTGCCCATGCCGGTGCTCGCCGTCGGTGCCCGGGCCAGTCTCGGCGATCAGGTCGCCGAGCAGGTCCGCCGGTACGCCGACACGGTGACCGGCGAGGTGGTCGAGGAGTGCGGCCACTGGCTCTTCGAGGAGCGGCCGGCGGACATGGCCGCCCTGCTCCTGCCCTTCCTTCGCGACTGAGCCCGCCGGTCAGGCGGCGGGCTCCCAGGCGTACGCGGCCAGGGGCGGGTCCAGCGGCGCGTCGGTGAGCCGGTTGGCGAAGGTGGAGATCGTGTACGTCCCCACGCCGAGCACCACGTCGAGGGCGTGCCGGGGCAGCCACCCGGCGGCCAGGAAGGCGTCCAGCTCGTCGTCCGGGACCGCGCCCCGGTGGTCGAGTACGGCGAGGGTGAACCGGCGCAGCGCCTCCAGCCGGGCGTCGGGCAGCTTCGTACCGGCGCGGAGCGCCTCGATCAGCTCCGGCGTGCCGTCGTGCCGGGCGAGCGCCGCGCTGTGCATGGCCACGCAGAGGTGGCACTCGTTGCGGGTGGCGACGGTCAGCACGACCACCTCCCGGGCGACGGGGTCGAGGTCGGTGGACTCGAAGACGGCGTTGGCGGTGAGGAAGCCCTTGAGCAGCTCGGGGGACTCGGCCATCAGGGCGACCGCGCCGGGCAGGTGACCGAGCTTGCGGTGCACGCCCGCCATGGTGGGCCGGGCGGCGGCGGGTGCGGTGTCGGGGGTGTGGGCGGTGAAGACCGGTCGGGACATGAGGGCCTCGCTCCGATAGGATGGTCAATGTGGTTGACCAAATAGTAAACGAGGTTGTCGAGTATGGCAACGCCTGATGCCGACCGTCCGGGGTTCGTGCTCCCGCTGCTGCTGCTCGCCGGTTTCCGTACGCTCATCGACGACCTGCACGCCGAGCTGGCCCGCCAGGGGCACCCGGAGCTGCGGCCGGCGCACGGCTTCGTCCTGCAGGCCGTTGGCGTCGACGGCACCACCGCCTCCGAACTGGGCCAACGGCTCGGCGTCTCCAAGCAGGCGGCCGGCAAGACGGTGGACCGGCTCGTCGCCCTCGGCTACCTGGAACGCGCCGACGACCCCGCCGACGCCCGCCGCAAGCTGGTCCGGATGACGGAGAAAGGCCTCGACGGGCTACGCCGCTCCGCGGTCGTCTTCGACCAGCTACGGGACCGCTGGGCGGCGACGCTCGGCGCCCAGCGGATCGCCGCGATGGAGGACGACCTGCGTACGGTCGCCTCGGCCAACTTCTTCCGGCTCGACGTCCCCGGCTGGTTCGGCGGCTGAGCGACGGGCCTCAGCGAGCGTAGAGAGTTGCGGCATCCACCAGGAGGACGCCGGGCTCAGCGGATGCCGCGCGGACCAGCTCCTCGGTGAAGCCTTCCGCGCTGGCCAGCACCAACCGGGCGCTGCTGGCGTCGAATCCTGGCCGCCGGACGAGCAGTTCCCGGAGCCGCTCCAACCGCACCAGGTCCGTCTCGCCCAGTCGCCGGCCCCACTTCACCTCACCGATGGCGAGCAGCGGGCGCGGTCCGTCTCCCAACGGGGGCTCCCCGAGCGCCACCAGATCGAGTTCGTGGCTGGTACGGCTGCTCGGATCGGTCAGGGTGGCGGCGCTGACCTCGGCGACCACGCCACCAAGGGCATCCGGGTCCGCGAAGCGTACGCACCACTGCCGGACAATCTCCTCGAACCGGGGACCCAGTACCGCGCTGGCGTAGCGGCGCTGCGACCGCTGCCAGACCTCCGCGCCACGCCGCTGCTCCAAAGCGGTCCAGGCAGGTCGCATGACAGCCTGATAGAAGGTGATGAGGGGTTCGGTGATCCGGTAACTGCTGCGTCCGCTCCGCAGCGGGTCCGGCTCCCGCAGCAGCAGGCCGGCGTCTTCCAGCACGGTGAGCGGATGTTGCAGGTCGTTTGCCTTCCGCCCGATGTAACCCGCGATCCCGCCACGACTGGCGTTGCCCTCCGCGACCGCTGCCAGCACGGAGTGGTAGAGGGCGGCATCACGCAGGTCCGGGTCCTCGGCAAGCAGGTAGCGCGCCTCCCGGAACAGCGGCCGCGCCGGGTTGAGGACGGCGCGAACGACCCAGCCGTCGAAGTCGTCCGCGCCGTTGGGCGTGTCGTCCTGCACATATTCGCGCCGGTAGGCCGGTGTACCTCCGACAATCGCGAAGACCTTGACCGCCAGCAGCGGATCGTCGATCCCCCAGAACGCCGCAGCCGCCCGGTAGTCCAACGGCTGCACCGGCAGCTCCAAGCCGGCCCTTCCGCGCAGTGGGGCGGAGCCGGCGAGCAGGCCGCCCATGAAGGACAGTGCCGAGCCGCAGAGCAGCAGACGGGTCCGAGACTCCACGCGTTCGGGCCTACCTGGCGTGAGCGAGTGCTGGATGATCGACGGGAGATCTCGGGCGGCGCGCACCAGGTACGGGAACTCGTCGATGACAACGGTCACCGGACGCTCCCGCCCCAGCGCGAGCAGGGCGTCCACCGCCGCGCTCCAGTCGGCCAACTGCACCGGCCCCGGCGCGCCCGCGTACGCGCCGAGCGCTTCGCCCAGCCGTCGTAGCGACTCCGTCGCCGTCGCCTCCGTGGCCCCGAAGTAGAAGCCGCCAGTGGCGCGGGCCAACTCGTAGAGCAGCAGCGTCTTGCCCTGTCGGCGGCGACCACTGACCACTCCAAGAGTGGCGCCCGGACGTTCGTCGGCGGCGAACCGGGCCAACTCCGCCCACTCGATGTCCCGGTCGAAAATCCCGTGCGGCTTGGCAGGTGGGGTCACGAGGTCACCGCATTTCGTAGAACTACAGTTCTTAGAAGTGTAGTCCTATATTTTGCGGCAGATCGAAGCTGCGAGAAGATGCGGTGATGAGTGACGCATACGTGGTCGGCGATCCGGACGGGCTCTCGCCGCTCCTGGTGGAGATCCGCGACGCCGTGGCCCGCGAACTGCACGCCCAGTTCGCCCTGCGAGCCGACCGGCTCGACCTCGCCGACCTGCCCGAGGTCGCCTACCAGGTCACCCGGCGCGTCGACGAGGTGCTCAGCGGACGGCGTCCGCCGAAGGTCAGTTGACCCCGGCGTACGAGTGCAGGCCGGTGAAGAAGAAGTTCACGCCGAACAGGTTCATCAGCATGGTCAGGAAGCCGAGCACGGCGATCCAGGTGGCCACGTTCCGCTTCATGCTCGGGGTGGCCCTGGCGTGCAGGTAGCCGGCGTAGACCACCCAGGAGATGAACGCCCAGGTCTCCTTCGGGTCCCAGCCCCACGCCCGACCCCAGGCCGCCTCGGCCCAGATGGCCCCGGCGATCACCGCGAAGGTGAAGATCGGGAAGGCGAAGGCATGCAGCGCGAAGGTCAGCCGCTCCAGACCCGCCGCGCCCGGCAGCCGCCGGGCCAGGGTGTACGGGAAACTCCGCCGGCCCTGCTCCCACCCGGCGCGCAACAGGTACGCCACGGCCGGGACCACGCCCAGCAGGAAGATGCCGGAGGCGAAGACGATCGTCGACACGTGGATGACGAACCAGTACGACTGGAGCGCCGGCATCAGCGGCGTCACCTGCACGTAGAGCTTCAGCTCGGCGAACGCCAGCAGCAGCACCATCACCAGCGTCAGGAAGAGTCCGAGCCGGCGCAGCGAGGGGCGCCTCACGAGCACCGCCAGCCAGGCCGCGGTCCCGATGAAGGTGACCGTCAGCACGAACTCGTACATGTTGCCCCAGGGCATCCGCTCCGCCGCCAGGCCACGGGTGACCAGTGCGCCGAGGTGCAGCACGGCGGCCAGGGCGGTCACCCACGCGGCGACCAGACCGGCCAGGCGGGCGCGCTCCCCCGAGCGGCTGGGCCGGGTCTCGACCGGTGTGGCGGGGGCGTCGACGGTGCCACCGGCGGCGCCGACACCGGCGCCCACCAGTTCCCGGGCCGGGGCGACCGTCGCGGACACCGCGCGCGCGTTGCCGAGCGCGTACTCCACGGCGTGGCTGATCATCGCGACCAGGTACGCCAGGATCGCGAACGTCACCAGCTGGTCGGAGAGTGCGGACATCACTCGACTCCTTCTCGCGCCCGCCCGTCGCCCCGCTCGTCGTCGCTCACCGCGGCGACGAGCTGCGCGAACTCGTCGGCGAACCCTGGATGTTCGGTGCGCGGCAGCCCACCGGCCTCCACCAAGCTACTACCGCTCGTCGGAGATCCACTGTCCGGGGGCGTCACGCGGAACCAGACCCGCCGTCGTCGGCCGAAGAGCGAACCCATCAGACCGGCCAGCAGCACCACGCAGGCGCCGAGCATGAGCGCCTGCCCGGGGGCGTACCGGACGGAGAGGGTGGCGTACGGCTTCGTGCCGAGGAACTCCAGCGTGCTGCCGTCGTCCAGGGTCCACTTCTCGCCGATGCCGAGCTTCTTGTTGCCGACCTGCTTGAGCTTGCCGTTGGCCACCTGCCGCTGGTCCAGCTTGTAGACCGACCCGGGGATGCCGGCGTCCAGACCGAGGTTGCCCCGGTACGCCACCAGCACCACCGCCGGGTTCCGCTCCTCGGGGAACTGGGACGCGACGAACGGCGGGCTGTCCGGTGCGGTCGGCAGGTAGAGCCCGTCGAAGGCCACCTGCTGGTCGGGGGCCCGCTTGCCGGTCTTCGGGTCGACGTTCGCGTCCGGGAAGGCGGCCACGCCCTCACTGGTCAGGTTGGTGTCGCCGGTGGTCAGGAACGGCACCGTGCTGGTCTGGCTGCGCCCGTACCGGTCGGTGTACTTGAGGATCGGGGCGTACCCGTGGCCGAGCAGGTAGACGTTGGCCGAGCCGAGCCGCAGCGGCGAGTTCACCGAGAACCCGGCGGTGCGCTTCGACCCGTCCGGCTCGTCCACCGTCAGGGTGGCCCAGAAGCTCGCCGGCTGCCCGGACGGGAGGAACTTCGCGTCGAAGTCGTCCAGCGTCAGGCAGAACGGCGGCAGGTCGGCGCTGTCCACGCGCGGGCCGAGGGACGCCTCGCTGTACTGCTGGCGGGTGTTGCAGAACGCGTTCTCCTCGCCCGCCACCAGCAGCCGGTTACCGTGCCAGCCGTACCAGGAACCGACCGCGACCCCGAGCAGGACGGCCACCAGCGACGTGTGGAAGAGCAGGTTGCCGGTTTCCTTGAGGTAGCCCTTCTCGGCGGAGACCTCGTTGCCGCGAACCTCGACCCGCCAGCGGCGCCGGCGCAGCACCCCGGCGATCGCGGCCGGGTCGGCCGCGGCGGGCGCCTCCAGCAC
>JBARAE010000271.1:0-1842 GCA_049791715.1 Micromonospora sp. | reverse complement strand
GGCACGTCGCTGGCCACCCAGGCCAACCCGGCCAGCGCGGCCAGTCCCACCACCCGCCGCAGTCCACGCCGTCGGCGTACCTGGTCGAGCCGTGCCTGCTCGAGCCGTGCCTGCTCTGTCCGCATCGCCGTCCCCCCCGCAGTGTCCCGCAGTACAAGGTAGCCATCGGAGCGCCTGCCCACCCGTCCGCCACCGGGGTGGGCGCGAAAGGGCCGGACGGTCGAATCAGCAGCCGTTGCTCGGCCGCTGGGCGACCACCCGGCGGGGGAGCGGTTTCCCGGTCCGGCCGTCCGGCCGAAGCCGCTCGTCGCGCCGGTGACCACCACCACCGTTGAACGGGACCACCACCCGGTCACCCGGGCGCAACCGGGTGACCCTCGGGCCGACCTCCTCGACGATCCCCATCGGCTCGTGTCCGAGGATGTCACCGGGCTGCAGATACGGTCCGAGCACCTCATACAAATGCAGATCGGAGCCGCAGATCGCCGTCGAGGTGATCCGGACCACCGCGTCTGTCGGTTCCTCGATCTTCGGGTCGGCAACGGTCTCCACCCGGACGTCGCGCTTGCCCTGCCAGGTCAGTGCCTTCATGATCCGGTCCTCTCTCGGCTACCGTGCTCCGAGAGTGCTACCCGGCCGGCGGCCGTCGAACCGCGACCCGTCGGTGCTCCGGGCTCTCGCGTCCTCCCACCTGCCGCGCCCGAACCTTCCGGCGGATGGCGGCGGCCCGGCAGCGCCAGGTTGTCCCCAATGCCCAGCTCGTCGCCGCAGGGCAGAGTCCGCCACAGGGCAGAGCCGGTGTGGCCGGGCGCGGTGGGCGCGGTCCGGGCGCCGGGCGGCGTCACGTCCCAGGCGTGTCGCCCCGCTTCGACGCTGCCTTGAGGTAGTCCCGGTTGAGCCGACCGATGGTGTTCAGCGGGATGCCCTTCGGGCAGACCGCGGTGCACTCACCGGCGTTGGTGCAGCCGCCGAAGCCGGCGTCGTCGTGGGCGTCGACCATGCCGACCACCCGGGTGTACCGCTCCGGCTGGCCCTGCGGCAGCAGCGAGAGCTGGGTGACCTTGGCGGCGGTGAAGAGCATGCCGGAGCCGTTGGGGCAGGCCGCCACGCAGGCGCCGCAGCCGATGCAGGCGGCCGACTCGAAGGCCGCGTCCGCGTCGGCCTTGGCCACCGGTACGGAGTGCGCCTCGGGGGCGCTGCCGGTCGGCGCGGTGATGTACCCGCCGGCGGCGATGATCTTGTCGAAGGCGCCCCGGTTGACCACCAGGTCCTTGATGACCGGGAAGGCCCGGGCGCGCCACGGCTCGATGTCGATCGTGTCGCCGTCGGAGAACTGCCGCATGTGCAGCTGGCAGGCGGTGGTGCCGCGCTGCGGGCCGTGCGCGTTGCCGTTGATCATGAGGCCGCACATGCCGCAGATGCCCTCGCGGCAGTCGTGGTCGAACGCGACCGGCTCCTCGCCGGAGAGGATCAGCCGCTCGTTGAGCACGTCGAGCATCTCCAGGAACGACATGTCCGGGGAGACGTCGTCGACCTTGTAGGTCACCATCCGACCCTTGTCCTCAGGGCCCTTCTGGCGCCAGATGCGCAGGGTCAGATTCACTTGTAGCTCCGCTGCGTGGGGTGAACGTATTCGAACTTCAGGTCTTCCTTGTGCAGCACGGGCTGGTCGGTCCCGCCGTACTCCCAGGCCGCCACGTAGGCGAACCGCTCGTCGTCGCGCTGCGCCTCACCGTCCGGGGTCTGGTGCTCGGCCCGGAAGTGGCCGCCGCAGGACTCCTCGCGGTGCAGGGCGTCGATGCACATCAGCTCGGCCAGCTCGAAGAAGTCGGCCACCCGGCC
>JBARAE010000270.1:0-3736 GCA_049791715.1 Micromonospora sp. | reverse complement strand
CGGGCCAGCACGGCCGCCGTCTCGTCGTCGCTGTCGTCGACGACGATGATCTCCGCGCCGAGCGGCTTCAGCGCCGGACCGAGCCGGGACAGCAGCACGGGAATGTTCTCCGCCTCGTTGCGGGTCGGCACGACGACGCTCAGCCGGATCTGGCCGTTCGGTGTGGGACGGTACAGGTCGCGGGGTGCGATCTGGCCGCCCGAATTCCCGGGCTCCTCGTGGTCGGTACCAATCGAAGGTGCCGCTGCAACGTCGGTCATTCGACCCTCCATCAATTGCGCTTCCGGGCAGTGACGAGCCGCCGGAGATATCCGGCGGAAACCGTGAAAGATGCCCTCTCGTACGAGAAATGCGCCCCGGATCGGCGTCGATATCGGCGTCGATCCGAGCTCGCTGCGGGGTGGAAAGTTGAGGGTGGCAACAGGTTGGTCAGAGAGTACGAACGGCTAACGGACGGTGTCCAACACCTTGACGAGTCGTGAAGACGACAGTGGACACGGCCCAAATCTGCCCGTTCGGCCATGCCCCTGGAGCAGCGGCGCGCGTCGGCACGCCACCGTCCGATCACGGGGCGTGATCGGTGGTGCCGGCTGGCCGGGCGATCATCAGTGGCCGCCGGCCGGTCCGTATCCCTTGTCGGGCACCATCAATCGGCAGTGGAGTGGCCGGCGCGGCAAAAGTGGCGGTGGCGATTGTTCTTAACTGACGGCGACGGCCGGGAAATTGTCGGGGAGCGGCCCGGTGTCCGTTCGGTGGAGCAGGTTTCCTCCGGAACGGGTCGGCGTCGCCCACCGTCCTACCCGAACAAATTCACCGAATGACCTGGCGGGGCGGCAATCAGGGATGCCCGAGCGGGTCAGCGAGGGCGGGCTGCTCGGTGCGGTCGCGCACTCCGGTCGGCGGAAGGGGCCACCTCGACCGGGGCGTCGATCCGTCCGTGTGGCGAGGGGATCGACCGGGCGGCGGATTCCCACCGCCCGGTCGCGTGGACCCCCGTCGAGCCGTCAGGCCGGCCGGTAGGTCGCGATCAGCACGCCCGTGGTCGTCGGGACGCTGTCCACGAGCCGCAGGTCCCCGGGGACGTCCCCGTCCGGAAAGAGGCGCCGGCCGGTGCCCAGCACCAGCGGGTGGACGAGCAGCACGTACTCGTCCACCAGGCCGTGCCGGCGCAGCGACCGGACCAGTTCCCCGCTGCCCAGCACCGCGATGTCGGGCCCGGGCTGCGCCTTCAGCTCCGTCACCGCGTCGATGGCGTCCCCCTTGAGCAGGACGGAATTCACCCAGGGCAGCGGTTCGCCGAGGGTGGTCGAGGCGACGTACTTCGGGAGCGCGTCGAGCGCCGGCGTGAACGGGTTGTTCCGCTGGTGCGGCCAGTAACCGGCGAAGTCGGCGTAGGTCCGGCGGCCGAGCAGCAGGGCGCCGGCGCGGGCCATGCCTTCGCCCATCACGCGCGCCAGCACCGGGTCCTGGTAGGGCAGCGCCCACCCGCCGCGGGTGAAGCCGCCCCGGCTGTCCTCGTCCGGGCGTCCCGGCGCCTGCATGACGCCGTCCACACTGATGTTGTTGGTGACCACGATCTTCCGCATGCCGCTCCTCCGCGGGACGCGGTCGGCCCGGTGCCGACCGTTCGCCCCGCACACGAACGGCGACACCCGGGATCGACAGATCGCGCCGGCGCGAAGGCCAGACTGCCGCCGCAGCCACGAGCCGGCCGCGGCAGGCTGACACGCTTTCAGGCCGAGGGGGAGAGGTTCCCGGCCCCCTCCGGCTCGTCGACGCGCTCCAGCGCCGGTCCCCGGGTCTCCAGCCGCTCGTAGAGACGGTCGATCCGGGCGGCGATCTTTTCGATGCCGTACCGCTCACACAGCTCGGGGACCGGCATCCGGGGGTGCAGGGGCGCGTCCAACTGGGCGCTCAGCTCCCGGCGCAGGGCGGTCTCCTCGCCGGGCACCTGCCGGGCCCGGTCGGTGGTGATGCCGTCCAGCGCGGGGCAGGTGGTGTAGAGCAGGGGCAGCCCGTTGCCCAGCGCCTCCAGCATCGCCAGCCCGAACGTCTCCTGCGCCGACGCGGCCACCAGCATGTCGAAGGAGGAGAGGACGGCACCGACATCACGGCGGGCGCCGGCGAAGAGCACGTGGTCGGCGACCCCGGCGTCCCGGGCGGTCTGCTCGAGCCGCTGCCGCTCCTCGCCGTCACCGACGACCAGAAGACGCCGCCTCTCGCCGAGCAGTGGCGCTGCCGCCCGGATGACCAGGTCGACCCGCTTGTTCGGGTCCAGCCGCCCCAGCACGCCGATGACCTGCACGTTCGGCCCGATGCCGAGCTGCATCCGCACCTGTACGCGGCCGGTGGGATCGAACGCCACCGCCGCGAAGTCGACCGCGTTCGGAATGACGGTGATCTTCCGCTGCGGCACGCCCCAGCCCACCAGCCGGTCGCGCACCACGTCGGAGACGGCCACCGTGCCGTGGGAGCAGCGCTCCGCGGCCAGGTAGAGGGCGCGGACCGCGCTGTTCATCCGGCGCCGCTCGAGGTGCGTCTCGCCGATGGAGTGTTCGGTGGTGACGATGACCGGCACCCCGGCGAGGCGCGCGGCGATGTTGCCGTAGACCTGCGAACGGTAGAGGTGGGTGTGGACCACGTCGTAGTGGCCCTCGCGGATCATCCGGTGCAGCCGGCGCAGCGCCGAGATCTCGGTGTTGCGGGTCATGCCGAGGTCGCGTACCCGCACCCCGTTCGCCGTGATGGTGTCGGCGACCGGGCCGGCGTTGTAGAGCGCCACGACGTCCGGTTCGTGCCGGGTGTGCCGCAGCAGCAGTTCGAGCTGCAGCTCCGCGCCGCCGATGCCGAGGCCGGTGATGATGTGCAGAACCTTCACGGTGAACCTTTCTGGACGTGCCAGCGGTAGAGGAGACGTTTGGCGGCGAGCCGGACGGCTCCGTCGTCCTCTCCCACGTAAACGCGGGGGAGGGAGGAAAGGCTCTGCGCGGTTCGCTCGGCGAAGACCGCGCAGCCGTACGCGTAACCGGCCGCGCCCACCGCTGAGCGGGCCGCCGGGTCCATCGAGCCGTACGGGTAGGCGAAGCCGGTGACCGGGCGTCCCACCAGCGCCTCCAGTTCCAGGCGGCTGTCGTACGTCTCCGCACGGACCAGGGCCGGATCCGCGCCCGCGAGCCGCCGGTGGGTACGCCCGTGCGAGCCGATCTCCAGCCCGGCGTCCGCGAGCCGGCGGACGCCGTCCGCGTCGACGAGGGGCCAGGGGGTGCCGACGTCCCAGTCGTTGACGCCGCCGAGGCGGCCGCTGACGACGAAGACGGTCGCGCCGAAGCGGTGCCGGTGCAGGACAGCGGGAACGTGGTCGACCAGGTCCGCGTATCCGTCGTCGAAGGTGAGGCCGACCAGCCTGCGGTGGGTGCCGCCACGGATCGCCGCCACCAGTTCGGCCATGGACACCGCACGCAGGCCGAGGCGGGCAAGCGTGGCCATCTGCCGGGCGAACCGTCGTGGGGTGACCGCCAGGTGGTGCGGGTCGTGTCGGACCTCGCCGATCCGGTGGTACATGAGCACCAGCGGTACCTGCGGCCGCGGCAGCGGATCGGTGCCGGCCGCCGGCCGGTGCGCCCGGATGGTCACACCGCCACCTCCGACCGGCTCCCGTGGACGGCCGGCAGCTCCTCATAGAGCCGCTGCACGGCGGCGTGGGTGCGGGACAGCGGGTGGTGGCGGATCACGTGCG
>JBARAE010000269.1:0-6310 GCA_049791715.1 Micromonospora sp. | reverse complement strand
GCGCCGAAGATGTCGCCGACGAAGCGGGAGTAGTCGCTCCAGTTCATGCCGAACTGGAACTCCTGCACGATGCCGGTGACCACGCCCATCGCGAAGTTGATCAGGAACAGCTTGCCGTAGAACTTGGTGAGCTTCAGATACCGCTCGTGGCCGGTCCGGTGCCACAGGGTCTGGAGGATGGCCACCAGGATCGACAGGCCGATGGTCAACGGCACGAAGAGAAAGTGGTAGACGGTGGTGACACCGAACTGCCAGCGGGCGACGTCCAACGCGTCCACCTGCAACCCCCAGCTGTTCATACTACGAGACGTAGTAAATACTACTCGGCGTCGTAGACGGATGGGCAGGGCCCGGGGTCCCGACCCCACCCGGGACCAATGACCCTGATCACGTATGCCGGACGGCCCGGGATCGGGTCCCCCGCTCACCCCGACGCGTGGGACCATCCAGCACTGATGGACACCCCGACCACGTGGCGGCCACCGCTGATCTGGCGCGCCGCCCAACTGCTCGCCCGCGTCCTCGTCGCCGCGGTCGCCCGCCTCGAGGTCAGCGGCGGCGTGCCGGCCGGCCTGTGCCGCGGGCCGCTGATCCTCGCCGCCAACCACATCAGCCCGTTCGACCCGGTGGTGATGGCCGCCGCCTGCCGCGCGCGGGGCGTCGCCCCGCGGTTCATGGCCACCGGCGGGCTGTTCCGCGCCCCCGTCATCGGCTCCCTGATGCGCCGCGCCGGGCACATCCGCGTCGACCGCGGCACCGCCTCGGTCCACCAGGCCCTGGACACCGCCGCCGACGCCGTCGCCCGGGGATCGGCGATCCTGGTCTACCCCGAGGGCCGCATCGGCCTGGACCCCGGCATGTGGCCCGAACGCGGCAAGACCGGCGCCGCCCGGCTCGCCATCGCCAGCGGCGCCTCGGTCATCCCGGTCGCCCAGTGGGGCTCCCACGAGGTGCTGCCGTACCGGGCGCCCAAGGGGATGCTGCGCCGCCTCGCGCGTGCCGTCGTGCGCCGCCCGGTGATCCGGGTGCACTTCGGCCCTCCGATCCTGCTGCGCGACCTGCACCGCGGCACCCCCGGCGCGGCCCGCCGGGCGACCGACCGGATCATCGACGCGATAACCGACGACCTGGCCCCGCTGCGCCCCGACGAACCCGACCGGCCCCGGTACGTCGACCCGGGCCGCCCGGTCGACACCAGCCGCTCCCACCGTCGACGCCCACTGGCCTGACCGCCGCCGCCCGCCCGAGCGACGTCACGGCCAGCGCCACCAGTCCCGATCGGGCAGCCGCAGCCAACGGTCGGCGGGCCCGGTGACCGCTCGCCGGTCGGTCAACCGCAGGCCCGCGTACGCGCAGCAGTACGCCACCGACTGGTGCCGGTAGAGGTACGAGGCGAGGACCAGCTCCGGCGGGTCCGCCTCGCCCGGCTCCCCACCGGGATGCAGATCCCATCCCTCGACCACGCCGTCGACCACCATGCTGCCCTGGTCGCCACTCTTCGGGTTCGCGTACATCGCGTAGCAGGCCGTGCCGGCCGACAGGCGGCCACTGACGCCCGGCATGTTCGGGGCGAAGCCCCAGGGCTGAGTCAGCACGACACCGCCCGGCACGTCGGTCACCCCGAGGACCGTCAGGTCGTCGAAGTCCGAGACCTCCTCGTCCAGGAACTCCGCCACGTCCTCCTCGACCGGCGACGCACCCAGCCGGCGCGCGACCTCCACCACGTCGATGCCGGCGACGCACGCTATGCCCATCCCCTCGTAATGGAACGTGCCGAGCACGCCGGTCAATCGGCGAGCCTCGACCGCGGCGGCCGCCTCCGCCCCGGTCAGCCCCGGCGCGGCCGGTCGGGCGGCGAACAGGTCCGGGGTGGGCCCGGCCAGGCTCAGCCGCGCCGGGCTCCACCCGGACATCATCGGCCGCCACGGGTCGGCCCCCGCCGTCACCAGGGCACGGGCATTGTCGGGCCGGCTGCCGTACACCGCCGTCCACAGCGCCGTGCGCCCGGCATGCAGCGCGTCCACGTCGCTGACGCGGGCCGCCAGCTCGGCGACCACCTCGGGGGAACCGAACTCGGCGGCCTCGTGCAGCGGAGGCTCCCAGAGGCGCCCGCCCCGGTCGGGGTCGGCACCGGCGGCGAGTCTGGCCCGGATCCACGACAGGTCGGTCCACCGCGGCCAGCTCTGCCCCGCCCAGTCCCCTGTGTCGCGGACCACCATCCTGCCTCCCTCCCCCGGCGTACCGGCGACCGTACCGGCGAGGTGCGACGGTGGCTGTCCCGCTGCCCCCGACCAGCGTGATCGGGGGCGGTGACCGGGCTCGGGGCATACTTCGCTGCGTGCTGCCCGCCCACCCCTACCTCGACGCCCCCGCGCCCCTGGCGTTCGCGCACCGCGGCGGCGCCGCCGACGGCGACGAGAACACCGCCGCCGCGTTCGCCCGCGCCATCGCCCTCGGCTACCGGTACGTGGAGACCGACGTGCACGCCACCGCCGACGGCGTACCGGTGGTCTTCCACGACGCCACCCTGCACCGGGTCACCGGCGAGCGGGGGCGCATCGCCGACCTGCGCTGGGCCGACCTCGCCTCGGTACGCGTCGGCGGCGCCGCCGTCGTGCCCCGCCTCGACGAGGTGCTCGGCGGGTGGCCCGAGGTCCGGTTCAACATCGACATCAAGGCCGACGGCGGGGTCGAACCGACCGTGCACGCCGTCACCCGCACCGGCGCCGGTGAACGGGTGCTGCTGGCCTCGTTCAGCGACGCCCGGCTGGTCCGGCTGCGCGCCCTCGCCGGGCCCAAGGTGGCCACCAGCCTCGGCATGCGCGGGGTGGCCCGGCTGCGGATGGCCTCCCTGCACGGGCGCCCGCTGCGGCTGCCGCCGTCCGTGGTCGCCGCCCAGGTGCCGGTCCGGTACGGCCGGATCCCCGTGGTCGACCGGCGGTTCCTCGACTACTGCCACCGGCTCGGGTTGCAGGTGCACGTCTGGACGATCGACGAACCTGCCGACATGCACGACTTACTTGATCAAGGTGTGGATGGCATCATGACCGATCACGTCGGCCTGCTGCGCGACGTCTACCGCAGCCGCGGCCACTGGGCCGCCTGAACCCCGAGGACCCCGATGGCCGAGACGGTCGCCCCCACCCGGCAGGAGCCGGGCCCGTCGAGCACCCGCCGCGAACGCACCGGGTGGTACCTCTACGACTGGGCCAACTCGGCCTTCCAGACCACCGTCATCACCGTGTTCCTCGGCCCGTTCCTCACCACCGTCACCGAACTGGCCGCCGGCTGCCGGCTCGGCGCCGACTCCTGCGACGGGTACGTGCACCCGCTGGGCATCCGGGTCGCCGCCGGCTCCTACTACCCGTACCTGATCTCGCTGTCGGTGTTCCTCACCGTCTTCGTGCTGCCGGTGGTCGGCGCCGTGGCCGACCGGTCGGTGCACAAGAAGCGGCTGCTGGCCGCCGCCGCGTTCACCGGTGCCGGGGCGACCATCGCGATGGCCTTCGTGACCGGCGAGCGGTACCTGCTCGGCGGCGCGCTGTTCCTGGTCGCCAACATCTCCTTCGGCGCGGCGATCGTGGTCTACAACTCGTTCCTGCCGCAGCTCGGCGGCCCCGACGAACGCGACGCCATCTCCAGCCGCGGCTGGGCCATCGGCTACCTCGGCGGCGGGCTGCTGCTCGCGCTCAACCTGGTGGCCGTCACCATGCTCAGCGAGGAGGGCAACCCGCAGCGCACCCTCGACCTGGCCCGCTGGTCGATCGTGTCGGCCGGCGTGTGGTGGGCGGTGTTCACCCTGGTGCCGCTGCGCTGGCTGCGCGAACACCCCACCGCCGCGGCCCTCGCCGGGCGGGGCAACGTGCTCACCGACGGGTTCCGGCAGCTCGGCCGCACCCTGCGCGAGATCAAGGCGTACCCGCTGACGCTGTTCTTCCTGCTCGCGTTCCTGGTGTACAACGACGGCATCCAGACGGTCATCACCCTCGCCAGCCAGTACGGCACCGAGGAGCTGCGGCTGGAGCAGGGCACCCTGATCGTGACGATCCTGCTGGTGCAGTTCCTCGCCTTCGGCGGCGCCCTCGCCCTCGGCGCCCTGGCCCGGCGCGTGGGCGCCTGGAAGACCGTGCTGCTCAGCCTGGTGCTCTGGACCGGTGTGATCATCGCCGCGTTCCGGCTGCCCGCCGAGGCGCCCCTGCCGTTCATGATCCTCGGCGGGTGCATCGGGCTGGTCCTCGGCGGCAGCCAGGCGCTGAGCCGGTCCCTGTTCAGCCAGCTCATCCCCGCCGGCAAGGAGGGCGAGTACTACGGCTTCTACGAGATCAGCGACAAGGGCACCAGCTGGCTCGGGCCGCTCGCGTTCGGCCTGGTGTTCCAGCTCACCGCCTCCTACCGGGTGGGCCTGGTCTCACTGCTGATCTTCTTCGTGGTCGGGTTCGCGTTGCTCGCCGCCGTGCCGATGCGCCGCGCCATCCTCGCCGCCGGGAACACTCCGCCCCGGGTGCTCTGAGGCGGCCCACGCACGGGCCGGATCCGTCGAGGTCGATGGACTAGGCTGCCCCGACGTGACCGACGACGCCGCCGCCGCCCCGATCTGCCTGGCCCGGCCCCTCCCCGGCCCCGACGACACCCTCGCCGGCGGCTGCGCCGCCGCCCGTGGCCTCGACGGCCGGCCGCTGCACGCCGCCGCGCTGAAGTTCTTCTGGGGGCCGATGGACTGCGGCAAGTCCACGATGGCCCTGCAGATGAACTACAACCACGCCCGGCAGGGGCGCCGCGGTCTGGTCACCACCCGCATCGACCGCTCCCTCGGCCCGCAGGTCACCACCCGCATCGGCCTGGCCCACTCCGCCATCGAGGTCACCGACTCGCTCGACCTGCGCGACGTGGTCCGCGACGCGTGGGCCGAGGGGGTACGCGTCGACTACCTGATCTGCGACGAAGCCTCCTTCTACAACCTGGAGCACGTCGAGCAGATGGCCGAGCTGGTCGACAAGTACGACGTCGACGTGTACGCGTTCGGCCTGGCCACCGACTTCCGCTCCTGCCTGTTCCCCGCCGCGCAGCGGCTGTTCGAGCTCGCCGACGAGGTGGCCCGCATCCAGGTGGAGGTGCTCTGCTGGTGCGGCCGGGAAGGCCTGCTCAACGCCCGGGTCGTCGACGGGCGGGTGGTCCGCGAGGGCGCGCAGGTCGTCATCGGGGACACCGTGGACAGCGCCGAGGTGCGCTACCAGGTGCTCTGCCGGCGCCACTACCGCAGCGGGGACCTCGGGCCGCGCGGCTGAGTCAGAACGGGTCACCGCAGACCCGCCACTTCCCGTCCTCCTGCACCACGGGCAGCGTGCGCTCCTCACTGGCGCCGCCGTCGCGGGTGACCCGCACGCGCACCGTGCCGCGCGGACGCCCACCCTTGGTGGCCACCGACACGTCCGTGATCTCGTAGCCGCTCACCTGCGGCGGGGTACGCACCCAACTGCCGAAGCCGACCGCGCTCCACCGGCTGCGCGCCTGGCGGCACAGCTTCTCGTACGCCTGGTCGGTGTCCCCGGCGGAGACCTCCCGGAAGAACGCGTCGGCGGTCTCCCGCACCGGGCCGTTGGCCTGCATCACCACCTGCACGTTCCAGACACCCAAGCCGGCCACCCCGACCAGGCACATGCCCAGGCCGAAGCCGCCCAGCACCAGGCCGGTACGCACCGGCCGGCGCCGCCGGGCCGGCCTGCTCCACGCCTGCTCCCTGCCCATCACCTCCGACCGTAGGCAACGGCCGACCCGTGCGCAGGAACTTTCCGCCCGGTCGCGCCCCCCGCCCGATCGTCTGCCGTCGGCGCACCGGCCGCTGCTGGAGCTTCTCTGCGGAAAGTCGGCCCACGTACCTGCCAGAGGGTGTCAGGATCTGTCGGCAGACTGACCGGCATGACAGTCAACGCCGACCTCGCCATGATCAATCTCGACAGCTCCGACCCCGCCGCCCACGCCGCCTTCTACTCCCGGGTACTGGGCTGGGAGGTCACCCACAGCCAGGCCGAGTACGCCATGATCAGCAAGGACGGGGTGTCGATCGGCTTCGGACTGGTGCCGGGCTACCGGCCGCCGGCCTGGCCGGACGAGACCGCCGACAAGCGCTACCACCTCGACCTGTACGTCGACGACCTCACCGTGGCGGAGAAGGAGTTCCTGGCCGCCGGGGCGTCGAAGCCGGAGTTCCAGCCCGGCGACGAGCGATGGGTGGTGCTGATCGACCCGATCGGCCAGCCGTTCTGCATCTGCCCCCGCCCGCAGGGCTGAACGGGTGCGGCTCGCCGGGCGG
>JBARAE010000268.1:0-9318 GCA_049791715.1 Micromonospora sp. | reverse complement strand
GGCCAATCCCCAGTTGTCCACCGGCGGGTCGTCGGGGCCGATCGTGAGGCCCATCTCGCGCTGCGCCAACGTCGACTGCAGCTCGTCGTCGAGCTGCTCGTCGCTGAGCCCGACCAGTTGGTGCGGGACCTGGCACAGCACCGCCCAGCCGTCGGAACACAGAAGCTCCACGCGATAGCTGTGCGAGTCGCGGATCAGCTGGCCGTCGTCGCCCATCTTGAAGCTGGAGATCAGCCGCCATTGGCCGTCGTCGACGAGCTGCGCCATGGCCAATGCCTTGTCGTAGTTGTCCTGGTTGGCGAGCGCCTCTTCGATGTAGGACCGCAGCCGCGCCCGCTGCCACGGCATCCACTTCGGGTTCCTGCTCATGCTGCTGCCTTCCCTGCGCGTCGGCACATCGCGCACTGTGGTTGGTGGTTGTCCGGCCGGCGCTGGTCGCCTCCGGCGAATCCGTGCGGGCACGGCGGGAGGTCCCGCAGCGACTCGATCCACTCTCTGAGCCGTTGTCGGCCGGACTGCTCCCGGATCTCGGCAAGGATGGCCGCGCCGTCTTGGCGGAAGATGTGGTTGATCAGTGCCTCGCTCGCGTCCGGCTTGCGCCGGCGGATCTCGGCGAGCACTTCCGCTCTCTCGTCGTCGCTCGCGCGACGCTGCTGAGGGTTCTTTGAGGGTTCCTGAGGGAAGGGCGGCACTGTGGTGCCGCCTTCCTGACGCTGTGGTGCCGCCTTTCCGGCACCGTGGTGCCGCCTTTCCGGCTCTGAAGGCGGCACCACAGTGCCGGTATAAGGCGGCACCACAGTGCCGTCTTTTGCGAAGCGCGGGATGCGGTAGGTGGTGCGCTTACCGTGGCATGAGTAGACCGGCCGGCCGTGCTTGTCCTTGCCGAGAGGCAGACGCACCTCGTGACCGCGCTCGGCAAGCCGGACGAGGGCTGCCCGGACGCCCCGCTCTTTCAGGCCCGTCCGGCGCGTCAGCACCTCCATGCCCGGCCAGCCCTCGCGCGTCGCGTCGTTGGCGCTCTCGGCGATGACGACCAGGAGCAGCCGCTCGGCAGCGGTCAACTCCGGAGGTGCGTGGTCGAGCACCTCGACGACGAGCCGGATCCCCATCAGGTAGCTGCTCCCGCTTTCTCCCGCTCGACGACCTCATGCAGGATCGCGATCAACTCGGCGCGTACCGGCGAGGTGTTGAGCCACCAGTCATCGAAGCCGCGGCCGGGCACCCTGGCCGGCGGCACGAACCCGGACCACTGATCGAACCGGGCGTAGCCCAGCGACCGGCAGAGCCGGTCGGCGAGGTCCGGGTGGGCCCGCACGCGGGACTTGCGATCGTGGGCCCGGCGGGTGGCCTCCTGCGCCGCCTCGACGACGAGCCGACGCTGCTGCGGACTGCCGAGCCGAAACCACGGCTGCCCGGCGATGACCGAGGCGACACGTCCGACCTGTCGGTTACGATCGCCTGTAGACGCGCCGCCCGCCCGTCTTCCTGCTGGTCCGGTCCGCTGCCACACGGCCGGGCCAGCGCCGTTTTCGCTCACGCCGCGGCCGCCTCGGCAACCTTCGCGGCCTCCCAGCGCTCCACCTCGTCGAGCGCGTAGAGCACCCGCCTACCGATCTTGACGCCCTGGGGACCGATCCCCGCGTGGCGCCAGTAGCGAACGGTGCCGGGGGCGGTGCGCAACCGCTCGGCCAGGTCACCGGTCGTCAACCAGACCCTCGTGCTGTCCATCCTCGGCCTTTCCATCCCGGAAACGCTTGCTGCTGTTTAGGATTGCCGAGTGTCGTTGACTCGTCAAGCCAAAACGGCGTACGATTCACTCCGCTTAGGAAGGGCGGTAGGAATGCCGAGGCCAAACCCGGAACGGCAGTTGCGCGGGGAAGCGAACCTCGCCGACCGCGTGGCGTACGAGCGAAAAGAGCGGGGCTGGACAACCGAAGGGCTCGCCCAGCGGATGACCGCGGCCGGCTGCCCGATCAACCAGTCGGCAATCTGGAAGATCGAGGACGGCAAGCCGCGCCGCCGGATCACCTACGACGAGGCCCTGGCGTTCGCGGAGGTGTTCGGCATCCCGCTCGACGAGCTGTCCGCACCGCCGGAGCTGGCCGCGGACCGTACGGCGCTACGGCTGCTCGACGAATTCCGGCAGGCCCGCCAGGTCATGCTGGACGCCTTCTACCGGCTGTCGGAGCACTGGGCCACACACCCGCAGGTCGCCGAAGTGCTCAATGAGCACATGGCCAACGATGACGTCTCGCGGGACGTGCTCGACGACATCCTGGCCAGGGTGCGGGCCAGACGGGAGGCGTCGTCATGAGCAGCATCCAGAAGCGCCCCGACGGCCGGTACCGCGTCCGCTGGCGCGACCCGGAGGGCAAGGAGCGCGCGAAGCACTTCAGCAGGAAGATCGACGCCGAGCGCTTCCGGTCGACGGTCGACGCCGACATCATCCGCGGTGCGTACGTCGACCCGCAGGCCGGCCGGACGTCGTTCCGCGACTACGCCGAGGCGTGGCGCGCAGCCCAGCCAGCCCGGGCGAACACCGCGGCGCGCCACCGGTCCACCCTGGAACGGCACGTCTACCCGGCCATCGGGGGGTTAGCGCTCGCCTCCGTCCGGCCGTCGCAGGTGCAGGCTATGGTGTCCGGCTGGTCGCTGGCGCCGGGGTCGGTGCGGACCGTCTTCTCCACGGTCCGGGCGGTGTTCGCGTCGGCGGTCCGGGATCGGCTGATCGCTCTCGACCCGTGCGCCGGGGTGAAGCTCCCCGCGGTCCAGCGGAAGCGGATCACCCCGCTCAGCATCGAGGAGGTCGAGGCGCTCGCCGACGCGGTGCCGCCGGAGTACCGGGCCCTGGTCGTACTGGTCGCCGGGACCGGGCTGCGACAGGGTGAGGCGTTCGGCGTCCAGGTCGCCGACGTCGATTTCCTGCGCCGCACGTTGACCGTGCAGCGGCAGGTGCAGCCGGGTCCGGTCGTCGGTCCGTTGAAGAACCGGGCGGCGTACCGAGTGATCCCGCTCGGCGACGTCGTGCTGGCCGAGCTCGCCGAGCACCTACGGGCGTACCCGGCCGCCGGCGAGGCGTTCATCTTCCGCGCGCCCGACGGCGGGCCCTGCACCCGCAACACGTTCAACTCGCGGGTCTGGCGGCCGGCGGCGAAGCGGGCCGGGCTGGCCGGGGTCGGCATGCACGATCTACGCCACGCGTACGCGTCGATGTTGATCGCTGCGGGCCAGTCGGTGAAGGTCGTCAGTGATCGTCTCGGGCACAGCAACGCGGCGATGACCTTGAATGTCTACTCGCACTTGTTCCCGGCCGACGAGGACCGCACCCGGCAGGCGATCGATGACGCGTTTCGGCGCAAGATCAATCCGGGTGCGGACCGTACGCGGACTGCGGAGGGATCTTGATGATGAAAGCGCAGGCCAGACGCCCTGCCAGGGCTCCCCCGGCTATTTGGCGTTGAAGTAGCTCGCCTCCGGGTGGTGCACCACGATCGCGTCCGTCGCCTGCTCCGGCATGAGCTGGAACTCCTCGGACAGCTGCACCCCGATCCGCTCGGCCCCGAGCAGGTCCACGATCTTCGCCCGGTCCTCGAGATCCGGGCAGGCCGGGTAGCCGAACGCGTACCGGCAGCCGCGGTAGTCGGTGCGCAGCAGGCCGGCCAGGTCCGCCGGGTCGTCCTCGGCGACCGTACGGCCCCCGGGGAGGGTCAGCTCGGAGCGGATGCGGCGGTGCCAGTACTCGGCCAGGGCCTCGGTGAGCTGCACGGACAACCCGTGCGCCTCCAGGTAGTCGCGGTACTCGTTGCCGGCGAACATCTTCGCGGTGTACTCGCTGATCGGCTGCCCGACGGTGACCAGCTGCAACGCCACCACGTCGAGCCGCTCGCCCTTGGGCCGGAAGAAGTCGGCCAGGCAGAGCCGTCGCTCCTGCCGCTGACGCGGGAACGAGAAGCGGGCCCGCTCGGAGTGCCCGTTCTCGTCCAGCACCACCAGGTCGTTGCCCTCCGAGTAGGCGGGGAAGTACCCGTACACCACGGCCGCCTCGAGGACCTGGTCGGCGCGGAGCCGGTCCAGCCAGTACCGCAGCCGGGGCCGTCCCTCGGTCTCCACCAGTTCCTCGTACGTCGGGCCACTGCCGCCGCGGGCCCCGCGCAGCCCCCACTGGCCCAGGAAGGTGGCCCGCTCGTCGAGCAGCGCCGCGTAGTCGGCCAGCGGCACGCCCTTGACCACCCGGGTGCCGAAGAACGGCGGGGCGGGCACCTCCACGTCGGTCGCCACGTCGGAGCGGACCGAGGCGTCGTCCAGTTCCGGCAGCGCCTCGCTGACCATCGCCTTCTGCCGCTCCCGCCGGGCCCGTCGGGCGGCCAGGGCGGCCTCCCGCTCCGGGTCGATCACCGGCGCGCCACCGCGCTTGGCGGTCATCACCCGATCCATCAGGGACAGTCCCTCGAACGCGTCGCGGGCGTAGTGCACCTGGCCGGGGAACATCGACCGCAGGTCGTCCTCCACGTACGCCCGGGTGAGCGCCGCCCCACCGAGCAGGACCGGCCAGCGCTCCGCCACCCCGCGGGTGGCCATCTCGGCCAGGTTCTCCTTCATGATGACGGTGCTCTTGACCAGCAGCCCGGACATGCCGATCGCGTCGGCCCGGTGCTCCTCGGCGGCGTCCAGGATGGCGTTGATCGGCTGCTTGATGCCGATGTTGACGACCTCGTAGCCGTTGTTGGACAGGATGATGTCCACCAGGTTCTTGCCGATGTCGTGCACGTCGCCCTTGACCGTGGCGAGCACGATCCGACCCTTGCCGCCGTCGTCGGCCTTCTCCATGTGCGGCTCCAGGTAGGCCACCGCGGTCTTCATCACCTCGGCGGACTGGAGCACGAACGGCAGCTGCATCTGGCCGGAGCCGAACAGCTCGCCGACCACCTTCATGCCGTCGAGCAGCAGGTCGTTGATGATGGACAGCGGCGAGCGTCCGCCGGCCATCGCGGCGTCCAGATCGGCTTCCAGGCCGTTGCGCTCGCCGTCGATGATCCGCCGCTTGAGCCGCTCGTCCAGCGGCAGCGCGGCCAGCTCCTCGGCCCGGGTGGCCCGCGCCGACGCGGCGTCGACGCCCTCGAAGATCTCGATGAAGCGCTGCACCGGGTCGTACCCCTCGCGGCGCCGGTCGTAGATGAGGTCGAGGGCGATCTCACGCTGCTCGTCCGGGATCTTCGACATCGGCAGGATCTTGCTGGCGTGCACGATCGCGGAGGTGAGCCCGGCCCGTACGCACTCGTGCAGGAAGACCGAGTTGAGCACCTGCCGCGCGGCCGGGTTGAGGCCGAAGGAGACGTTGGAGATGCCGAGGGTGAAGTTGATCCCGGGGTAGCGGGCGGCGATCTCCCGGATCGCCTCGATGGTCTCCAGGCCGTCCCGGCGGGTCTCCTCCTGGCCGGTGGCGATCGGGAAGGTGAGCGCGTCGATGAGGATGTCCGAGCGGCGCAGTCCCCACCGGGTGGTCAGGTCCTCGATCAGCCGGCTCGCCACCCGGACCTTCCAGTCCTTCGTGCGGGCCTGCCCCTCCTCGTCGATGAGCAGGGCGACCACGGCGGCGCCGTGCTCCCGGACCACCGGCATGACCCGCGCGTAGCGGGAGCCGGGGCCGTCGCCGTCCTCGAAGTTGACCGAGTTGACCACGCAGCGCCCGCCGAGCATCTCCAGCCCGGCCTCGACCACCGCCGGCTCGGTGGAGTCGAGCATGATCGGCAACGTGGAGGCGGTGGCGAAGCGGCCGGCCAGCTCGCGCATGTCCTGCGTGCCGTCCCGGCCGACGTAGTCGACGCACAGATCCAGCAGGTGCGAGCCGTCCCGCGCCTGGCTCCGGGCGACCTCCACGCAGGCCTGCCAGTCGCCGGCGAGCATCGCCTCACGGAACGCCTTGGAGCCGTTCGCGTTGGTCCGCTCCCCGACCATCAGCACGCTGGCGTCCTGCGCGAACGGGACGTGGTGGTAGATCGACGAGACGCCGGGGTCGTGTTGCGGCTCACGGGGGCCGGGGCGGGCGCCGTGCAGCCGCTCGGACACCACCCTGATGTGCTCGGGGGTGGTGCCACAGCAGCCGCCGACCAGCGACAGGCCGTAGTCGGTGACGAAGCGTTCGAGAGCGTCGGCCAGCTCGACCGGGGTCAGCGGGTAGACCGCGCCGTCGGCGGTGAGCTGCGGGAGACCGGCGTTCGGCATCACCGACAGCGGCACCCGGGCGTGCTGGGAAAGGTAACGCAGGTGCTCGCTCATCTCGGCCGGGCCGGTGGCGCAGTTCAACCCGATCAGGTCGACACCGAGCGGCTCGATCGCGGTCAGCGCGGCGCCGATCTCGCTGCCCAGCAGCATGGTGCCGGTGGTCTCGACGGTGACGTGGCAGATCAGCGGGACCTTCTGGCCGAGCTCGGCCATCGCGCGGTGCGCGCCGACCACCGCCGCCTTGACCTGGAGCAGGTCCTGGCAGGTCTCCACGATCAGGGCGTCCGCGCCGCCCTCGATCAGGCCGGCGGCGTTCTCCTGGTACGCGTCGCGGAGCGTCGCGTACGCGGCGTGCCCGAGCGTGGGCAGCTTCGTACCGGGCCCGATGGAGCCGAGGACGAACCGGGGCCGGTCCGCGGTGCTGAACCCGTCCGCGGCTTCCCGGGCGATCCGGGCGCCCGCCTCGGAGAGTTCCCGGATCCGGTGCTGGATGTCGTACTCGGCGAGGTTCGCGAGGTTGGCACCGAAGGTGTTCGTCTCGACGCAGTCCGCGCCCACCGCCAGGTAGGCCTCGTGGACGCCACGCACCACGTCCGGCCGGGTGACGTTGAGGATCTCGTTGCAGCCCTCGAGGCCGTCGAAGTCGTCGAGGGTCAGGTCGGCGGCCTGGAGCATCGTCCCCATCGCCCCGTCGGCGATGAGGATCCGATCGGCCAGCACATCCAGCAACGAAGTCCGCACAGAGCCAGGTTAGTGCGGCCGCGCCGAACGGGGTTCTCCCATTCTCGCCTTCCCACATACTGTCACCGGGATCACCGTGTCCTGTTCGCCGCTTTCGACCGAGTGGTCCGCTCCTCGACCGGCGCGGCCGACGGGCCGCATCGGGCGCCGGCACGTAGGCTGACGGACGTGAAGGACATCAGGGACGCCACCGCGCACGGCGGGCGGACGACCGGGCACCGGCCCGACGCCGCTCCCGACGAGCAGGGTGAGGTGACGGCGTGACCGAGTTCGACGGGCTGCCGGTGCTGCGCTCTCCGGTGGCCATCGCGGCCTTCGAGGGCTGGAACGACGCGGCCGACGCCTCCACCGCCGCCGTGGAGCATCTGGAGCAGGTCTGGCAGGCCCGGCAGGTGACCGAGCTGGACCCGGAGGACTTCTACGACTTCCAGGTGAGCCGGCCGACCATCACGATGGCGGAGGGCGAGACCCGACGGATCGAGTGGCCGACGACCCGGTTCATGGTCGCCAGCCCCGAGGGCACCGAGCGGGACGTGGTGCTGATCCGTGGCATCGAGCCGAGCATGCGCTGGCGCACCTTCTGCGAGCAGGTGCTGGAGATCTGCCACAGCCTGGAGGTCGAGCGGGTGGTGCTGCTCGGGGCGCTGCTCGCCGACGTGCCGTACACCCGGCCCCTGCCGATCAGCGGCAGCGCGTCGGACGCGGACGCGGCCAAGCGCTACCAGCTCACCCCGACCCGCTACGACGGGCCGACCGGCATCGTCGGGGTGCTGCACGACGCCTGCGGCCGGGCCGAGGTCGACGCCGTGTCGTTCTGGGTGCACGTGCCGCACTACGCCAACAACCCGCCCTGCCCGAAGGCCACGCTCGCGCTGCTGCACCGGGTCGAGGAGGTGCTCGACCTGCCGGTACCGATGGCCGACCTGGCCGAGGAGGCGGCCGAGTGGGAGCAGCGGGTCCGCAACGCCGCCGAGCAGGACGCCGAGCTGGGCGAGTACGTCCGCGAGCTGGAGCAGCGGGTCGGCGACGCGGGCATCACGCCGTTGACCGGTGACGAGATCGCCCAGGAGTTCGAGAAGTACCTGCGCCGCCGCGGCGGCTCGGCCGGCCCGACCGCCGGTTCCTGGTAGCCGCCCCCCCCATCCGATCGCTGCGGGCCCGGACGTCTTCTGACGTCCGGGCCCGTTTTTCGGCGTGTCCCGCGGACCGTCGCACACCCTCTACGGCATCCTAGGAACCTAGCTGTGACGAGGAGGCGGGCATGCAGATCAACCCGGGGGCGGCCGAGTTCCCGCACCGGCAGATCGCCGCGCAGCTCAAGGCCCAGGTGCGCCGCGGCGACTGGGCGCCGGGCGAGCGACTGCCGTCCATCCCCGCCATCGCGGAGATGTTCGGCGTGGCGAAGCAGACCGTGCAGCGCGCCGTCGACCAGTTGCGGGTCGAGGGCGTGCTGATCACCAAGCCCGGCTCCGGTACGTACGTCCGCGGCACCCGGCGTCGCCTCAACCGCCTCTCCCGAGGCCGGTACGGCGGCTTCCGCGGCTACCACACCGACCTCGCCGCCCGGTACAAGCAGCAGTTGGTCTCCGTCGGCCGCTCCCCTGCCCCGCCGGAGGTCGCCGACGCGTTCGGGGTCCCGGACGGCACCCAGCTGCTCTGCCGGCGGCACCTGGTCCGCACCGACGAGTCGCCCGTCGAGGTGGGCGCCTCGTGGTTCCTACCCACCGACACCGCCGGCACCTCGCTGGAGCGGGCCGAGGCGTTCGGCCGCCCGCTCTACCAGGAAACCGAGGAGGCCACCGGGCGGCGGTACGCCACCGCGACCGACACGATCAGCGCCCGGCAGCCCAGTCGGGAGGAGGCGGAGATCCTGCAGATCCGCCCCGACACCCCGGTGCTGCACCTGCTGCACGTCGCGTACGACGCCCACCACAAGCCGATCGAGGTCGCCCAGGCCACCTGGCCGGGTCCGATGACCACGCTCACCGAGGAGTACAAGATCCCCGCCCCGGTCGCCGACCCCGACCCGGATCCGGGGCTCGTCCTCGGCTGAGGCCGCGCGCGTCCCCAAGTGCCCCCGGATTCACGGAAAGAGTGGCTGTCCGAGGCGGAATAGCCACTCTTTCCGTGAATGAGCGCCCGGCGAAGGGGTGCGTTACAGGCGGACGCCGAGGAGGGCGTCCACCGTGTCGGCGAAGAGCCTCGGGGCGTCCGCGTCGTCGGCGACACCGGCGAGGACCTGCTCGGCCCAGGCGTCGGCGACCGCGAGAGCGCCCGGGGTGTCGAGGTCGTCGGCCAGGCGCTCGCGTACCCCGGCCAGCAGCTCGGCCCCGGACGGCCCGGCGGGGGCGGCGG
>JBARAE010000267.1:0-6092 GCA_049791715.1 Micromonospora sp. | reverse complement strand
GGCGTGGCCCGGCTCGGAGCCGCCGGCTCCGCACGCTCGGGCGTACTCGGCAGGATCGGTGCCGCCCTCGGCGCAGCCGACCTCGGCGCCGCCGGCGCGGCCGGTCTCCGGACCGCCCACCAGCGACTCCCCACCGCCGGCCGCCCCGTCGTGGCGTCCGGTCTCGGCACCGCCCACGCCGGCCCCGCAGTCGGCACCGCCCGCGCCTTCCGGGGTGCCGGCCCAGGAGCCGGCACCGCCCGCGCAGGTGTCCGCACCACCCGCGCAGGTCTCCGGGCCGCCGGCCCAGGTGTCCGCACCGCCTGGGGAGATGTCCGCGTCGGCCGCGCGCCCGGTGTCGGCCGCCCCGGCTCCGCAGGCCGAGTCGCAGCCGGTTGCCGAGCCGGGCTCCGGTCCCGAGGCCGAGCAGCCGGAGGAACGCCCGGAGGCGGCGCAGCCGGATCCGGAGCAGGCGCTGGCGGCGTTCCGGTGGCGGTTGCACCCGGAGACGCTCCGCGAGGAGGCGCCCGAGCCGGAGGAGCTGCGGGCGGTCCGCGACCGGCTCACCGCCAAGCTGGGCGTCGCCCTGGACAACAAGAGCCGGGCCCGCCTGCTCAGCCTCCGGGCGGTGGCCGCCCGGATCCTCGGCGACCTGGACGACGCCCTGGCCGACGGCCGGCTGGCGCTGACGTACGCGGAGGCGACGGGCGAGCTGCGGCGGACCGCGCTGGCGCGGGCGCGGCTCGCCCAGGTGCTGCGCTGGCGGGGCGAGCACGCGGAAGCGGACAAGCTCTTCGCCGAGGCGAACTCCCCCGAGCTGCCGGACCGGCTGCGGGCGGCGCTGCACGAGCACGCCGGACGCTCCTGCTACGACCAGGGGCGGCTGATGGAGGCGTGCCACCACTTCGAGCGGGCCCTGGATCTGCGCCAGGGGGACGACCCGGAGCTGGTGGCCCGAACCGAGGTGGCGCTGGACGCGGTCCGGGACCGGGCCGCGGCGGGCGGCTTCGGCCCGTGGCCGCGCAGCCGGGACGAGATCGTGCGCAGCGGGCGGTCCCCGGTGCCCACGTTCGACGAGGGGTCGCAGCGCTGGGGGTACGCCGACGCCGAGGGCGACCTGGTGGTCGAGCACCTGTACGCGGAGGTGCAGCCCTTCCGCGAGGGGATGGCCTGGGTACGCCGGCCGGAGGCGTCCCGCTGGGCGCTGATCGACGAGTCCGGGGCGGCGCTGATCGAGGCGAACAACGGCTACCGGGCGGTGGGGTCCTTCTCCGAGGGGCTGGCCTGGGTGTCGATGGACGGCGAGGGCAACTGGATGGCGGTCGACCCGACCAACATCGTGCGGATCCCGCCGGGCTTCGAAGACGTCCGACCGTTCCGGAGCGGCCTGGCGGCGGTCCGCCAGAACGGCGGCTGGGGTGCGGTCGACCGGACCGGTCAGGTCGTCGTGCCGACCCGGTACCACGGCTTCGCCACCGCCCTGGCCGACGGCCGGCACGTCGACGGCTTCACCGAGGAGGGGTTGGCCGTGGTGGAGCTGGCCGGCCGCCGCGGCGTGGTGGACCGGCACGGCCGGGTGCTGGTCGCGCCGGTGTACCCGACCCTGGCCGTGCACCCGGTCGCCTTCCTGATCGGCGACGAGTCGGGCCGCTGGGGTGCGCGGGACCGGCGGGGCCAGCCGCTGATCGACCCGGTGCACCCGAGCCGGGCCAAGGTGGTCGCGGAGCTCGACCGGCTGCTCGCCGACGCCAGCCCCGTGCTCTGACCGGGGTCACGCCTGCGGCGGTGGCCCCAGCAGCTCGATGCCGTTGCGCGCGGCGGCGTGCCCGAGAGCGGCCGGGTCGATCGGCCCCGGGTCGGGCAGCCGCCGTTCCGGCGCGGGTACGCCCGCCTCGGCGGCGAACTGTTCGAAGCCGGCCGGGGTGGTGATCTGCAACGCCCGCAGCGGCTCGTCCGGGCCGACCACGAAGCTGTGCGCGAGCCTGACGGGGAGCAGCACGAAGTCGCCCGCGCGGGCGGTGAAGGTCTCGCCGTCGCAGTGGAACCGTGCGGTGCCGGCGAGCAGGTAGAACATTTCGTCCTCGACCTGGTGCCGGTGCAGGGGCGGGGCGAAGCCGGGCGGGTTGACGAATTCGGCGATGGTCAGCCGGTCGCGGGTGTGCCGGCCGGCGGCCTTGACGGTGCACAGGTTGCCGAGGAACCAGTACGCCTCCCCGTCGTCGGGGCCGAGCAGGTAGGGGCGGACGGACATGGGACGCCTCCCGATTCAGGGGTTGAGTGGACGGCTACATATTCGATAGCCACCGGTATAGTGGATACACTGTTAGTATCGCGACGTCATGAGCGGAGTCAAGGACGAAAAACCGACCCGGCGGTACCGCTCAGCGGTACGCGAGGAGAGCGCCCGGCGTACCCGTCAGGCGGTGGTCCGGGCCGCGACCGACCTGTTCGTCGCGCGCGGCTACGCGGCGACCTCGCTGGCCGACGTGGCCGCCGCGGCCGGGGTGGCCCGGCCCACGGTGTTCGCCGCCTTCGGATCCAAGCCGGCGCTGCTGCGCCAGGTGCTCGACCAGGCCCTCGCAGGGGATGACGAGCCGGTGCCGGTGGCCGAGCGGCCCTGGTTCCGGCCGGTGTGGGACGCCCGCACCCCGGCCGAGGTCCTCGACGCGTACGCCGGGGTCTGCACGCTGATCGGCAGCCGGGCCGCCGGCGCCTTCGAGACCGTGCGGCGGGCGGCCGACGAGGCGCCCGAGGTGGTCGAGCTGTGGGAGTCCCTGCTGCGCAACCGGCGCGCGGGCGCCCGCATGGTGGTCGAGCGGCTGCGCACGTTCGACGGCCCGCTGCGGCAGGGCGCGGACACCGAACGCGCCGTCGACGAACTGTGGTTCTTCAACGACCCCGCGCACTACGCGGCGCTGGTGCACCGCTGCGGCTGGGCCGAGGAGAGCTTCCGCGACTGGCTGGCCGCCCGGATGCGGGACGCCCTGCTGCCCGGCTGAGCGTCACACCGCGTCCCGCCGTTCGGTGACCATGATCGGACGGGGCTAGGGTCGGGTCATGGAATTCCGACACCTGGGCCGCTCCGGCCTGATGGTCAGCGAGATCTCGTACGGCAACTGGATCACCCACGGTTCGCAGGTCGAGGAGGACGCGGCGACCGCGTGCGTCCGGGCCGCCCTGGAGACCGGCATCACCACCTTCGACACCGCCGACGTGTACGCCGGCACCAAGGCCGAGGAGGTGCTCGGCCGGGCGCTCAAGGGCGAGCGGCGCGAGGGCCTGGAGATCTTCACCAAGGTCTACTGGCCGACCGGCCCGGGCCGCAACGACCGCGGCCTGTCCCGCAAGCACATCATGGAGTCGATCAACGGCTCGCTGCGTCGGCTGCAGACCGACCACGTGGACCTCTACCAGGCCCACCGGTACGACTACAGCACCCCGCTCGAGGAGACGATGGAGGCGTTCGCCGACGTCGTGCACTCCGGCAAGGCGCACTACATCGGGGTCTCCGAGTGGAAGGCGTCGCAGATCCGGGAGGCCCACCAGCTCGCCCGCGAGCTGCGCATCCCGCTGATCTCCAACCAGCCGCAGTACTCCATGCTGTGGCGGGTCATCGAGACCGAGGTCATCCCCACCAGCGAGGAGCTGGGCGTCGGCCAGATCGTCTGGTCGCCGATGGCGCAGGGCGTCCTCTCCGGCAAGTACCTGCCGGGCCAGCCGCCGCCCGCCGGCTCCCGGGCCACCGACGAGAAGTCCGGCGCGGGCTTCATCGCCCGGTTCATGACCGACGAGGTGCTCACCCGGGTGCAGCGGCTCAAGCCCCTGGCCGAGCAGGCCGGGCTGAGCATGCCGCAGCTCGCCATCGCCTGGGTGCTGCAGAACCCGAACGTCTCCTCGGCGATCGTCGGGGCGTCCCGTCCCGAGCAGGTGCACGACAACGTCAAGGCGGCCGGCGTGAAGCTCGACGCCGACCTGCTCAAGGCGATCGACGAGATCGTCGAGCCGATCACCGAGCGGGACGCGGCGAAGACCGAGTCTCCGGCCGAACGCCCGTGAGCCCTGCCCGGTCCGGCCGGCGCGAGCGCGTCGGCCGGGCCGGGTTCGCTCAGCCCTGCCAGAAGCGGATCAGCCGCAGACCCTCGAGGTAGAGGCCCGGGGGCAGGCCGAGCACGTCGGCCAGCGAGAAGACCGCGCCGAAGAACCAGCCGCCGATCCGCGGGCTCCACAGCAGCGCGAACAGCATGATGAAGCCGTACGGCGCGAACAGGTCGTACATCCGCCGGTACTGGGGGCTCAGCCACGGCTGGATCATGTTGCCGCCGTCCAGGCCGGGTACCGGCAGCAGGTTGAGCACGCTGGCGGTGAGCTGAAGGAAGGCCAGCAGCGCCACCCCGGCCCAGAACTCCACCGACCCGCCGCCGCCGAAGCCGATCCGCAGCGCCGCCACCAGTAGCAGCGTGAAGAGCACGTTGGTGGCCGGGCCGGCCAGGCTGACCAGGGTGTGCCGCAGCCGGCCGGGAATCGCGTGCCGGTCCACCCAGACCGCCCCGCCGGGCAGGCCGATGCCGCCGAGCAGCACGACGATCACCGGCAGCACGATCGACAGCAGCGGGTGGGTGTACTTGAACGGGTTGAGCGTCAGGTAGCCCCGATGCGCGATGTCCCGGTCACCGGCCCGGAACGCCACCACCGCGTGGGCGTACTCGTGCAGGCAGAGCGAGACCAGCCAGCCCGAGACCACGAAGAGGAAGACGTCGAACCGGACGCTGCCGTACCGCTGCCAGGCCATCACCCCGCTGGCCACGAAGAGTGCGACCAGGGCGAGGAACACCGGACTGGGCCGGAACGCCGCCCGGGGCACGCCGAGCACCAGCGGCTCACCCGGGCGGTCGTAGCTCATCATTCCGCCGGGGGCAGCAGGCTCATCCGGTATTCCACCCGGTCGTCCTCGGTGAGCGCGACCGAGGTGACGCCGGATGCCCCGAGCTCCCGCCAGGTCTGGCCGATCCACGATTCGGCGTCCGCCTGGCTGGCGAACGACTCCGCCGGTCCGTTCACCGACTCGCCGTTCGTGCCCTCGTACCGCCAGCTCCACGCCATGCCGCGTCTCCCCTCGCCGCCGTCGTCCCTGGGACGGAACCTTCGCAAGCGTAGTCGGCCGGGCGGACAACGGCCCGACCCACCGCCACCGGAATGGATCACCGGGTCGATCAAGGGGTCGGTGCCGGCCGGTACGGTGACGCGGTGCTGACTCAAGGAGTGGTGCTCAGCAACCGCTATCTGCTGAACGGCCGCATCGCGACCGGCGGCATGGGAGCCGTCTGGCGATGCACGGACACCCTGCTCGACCGGCAGGTCGCGGTGAAGGTACTGCTGCCGTCGCTGGTCGCCGACCCCGAGTTCACCACCCGCTTCCACGCCGAGGCGCGGATGATGGCCGCCCTGCGTCACGCCGGCATCGTGCAGGTCCACGACTTCGGCTCGGCGCGGCTCGCCGACGGCAGCCAGGTGAGCTACGTCGTGATGGAGTACGTCGACGGCGAGCCGTTGACCACCTGGGTCCGCCGGGCCGGCCGGCTCGATCCGGCGTCCACCATGTCGGTGGTGGCCCAGGCCGCCGCAGCGCTGCACGCCGCGCACCTCGCCGGCATCGTGCACCGGGACGTGAAGCCGGGCAACCTGCTGGTCAAGCGGAACGGCAGCGTGGTGCTGGTCGACTTCGGCATCGCCCGGTCCACCACCATGGCCGGGATCACCGCCGCCAACATGGTGCTCGGCACCGCCTCGTACATGTCCCCGGAGCAGGCAGCCGGGCAGCCCGTCTCCCCCGCCACCGACGTGTACGCGCTCGGCGCGGTGACGTACTACTGCCTCGCCGGGCGTCCCCCGTTCGAGGGGGAGAACGCGCTGCAGGTGGCGCTGCGGCACGTCCAGGACGAGCCGGCCCCGCTGCCGCCGGGCACGCCGCCGGCGGTGGTCGAGGTGGTCCGGCGCGCCCTCGCGAAGAGCCCCGGCGACCGGTTCCCGAGCGCGGCCGCGATGGCCGACGCCGCCCAGGACGCCCGGGACGCGACCCTGGCCAGCGTGCCGGTGCCGCCTCGCCCGCCGTGGGC
>JBARAE010000266.1:0-3766 GCA_049791715.1 Micromonospora sp. | reverse complement strand
GGCCCGCCCCGGTCGCCCGAAGGCAGCCAATCCGGCAAGGACGCCGCGCAGTTCACCGGAGGCCGTCGAGCAGCCGACATCCGACGCGGCGCAGCGGACGGTCACCGACGGCACCGCTCCGGCCGCGACGGGCGCCCCGGCCGACCGGGTGCAAGCGGAACCGGCAGCGCCGGAGGAGCCGATCGAGAAGGTCACGGCCGATCGGCCGGCACGGGACGCGACGAGCGCTCCGAGCACCGGCCCGAAGTCCCGGCCGGCCCGCCGCGGCCGCTGATCCGCTCCGGCCCCACCCAGCGCCCGGCCCGTGTACCCGTCCCGCTCAGCCACCAGCGATGCCCGGCCCGACCGGCGTTCTCGCCGTACCCCCGACGAGCCGCCGCGGCGCGGAGCCGGCGGTCAGTCGACCGGCCAGGTGTGCACCGGCTCGTTGCTGCGCTGAAGTTCGGCGTAGCGCTGGAGCATGTGGTGCAGCGCGGCGTCCCGGTCCATGCCCCGGTGCCGCTCGGCCGCCCAGACCGCCTCCGTCTGCCACACTGCGCCGTTGCGCCCGGTACGGCAGCGCTGCTCGATGATGCCGAGGAGCCGGTCCCGCTCGGCCGGAGCGACACCGAACCGGTCCAGCCCCTGCACGGCCTTGGGCAGCAGGACGTCGAGCACCAGCTTGGTCACCGGCACCTCGCCCAGCCGGGGCCAGTGCAGCACGGCGTCCATGCCCCGGCGGGCGGCCGCGTGGAAGTTCTCCTCGGCGGAGCTGAAGGTGAGCTGGCTCCAGATCGGCCGGTCCGACTCGGCCAGTCCCCGGGCCAGCCCGAAGTAGAAGGCGGCGTTGGCCAGCATGTCCACCACGGTCGGGCCGGCCGGGAGCACCCGGTTCTCCACGCGCAGGTGCGGGCGGCCGTTCATGATGTCGTAGACCGGCCGGTTCCAGCGATAGACGGTGCCGTTGTGCAGTCGCAGCTCGCTCAGCTCGGGGACCCCGCCGGCGTGCAGCACCTCGACCGGGTCCTCGTCCTCGCAGATCGGCAGCAGCGGCGGGAAGTACCGGACGTTCTCCTCGAAGAGGTCGAAGATCGAGGTGATCCAGCGTTCGCCGAACCACACCCGGGGGCGTACGCCCTGGGCTTTGAGCTCGTCCGGGCGGGTGTCCGTGGCCTGCTCGAAGAGGGCGATCCGGGTCTCCGCCCAGAGCTGCCGGCCGTAGAGGAACGGCGAGTTCGCGCCGACGGCGACCTGGACGCCGGCGATCGCCTGGGAGGCGTTCCAGTAGTCGGCGAAGCTGTCCGGCGCGACCTGGAGGTGGAACTGCAGGCTGGTGCAGGCGGCCTCGGGCGCGATCGAGTCGGTGTGCGTCTGCAGCCGCTCGACGCCGCGGATGTCGAGTTCGATGTCCTCGCCCCGGGCGCCGACGATCTGGTCGTTGAGCACCCGGTACCGCTCGTTGGTGGAGAGGTTGTCCACGATCAGGTGCCGCTCGGTGAGGGTGGGCAGGATGCCGACCAGCACGATCGTCGCGTCGGACTTGGCGGCGCGTTCGTCGGCCCGGGCCAGGCTGCTGCGCAGGTCCTGCTCGTAGTCGGCGAAGCCGGTGCCCTCGATGAGCCGGGGCGGGGCGTTCAGTTCCAGGTTGAACTGGCCGAGCTCGGTCTGGAAGAGCGGGTCGGCGATGTCGGCGAGGATCTGGTCGTTCCGCATGGCCGGCTCGGCGACCGGGTCGACCAGGTTGAGTTCGATCTCCAGCCCGGTCATCGGGCGGTCGGCGTCGAAGCCGAAGTCGTCCAGCATCAGCGCGAAGACGTCCAGGCACCGCCGGACCTTCTGCCGGTACCGGACCCGGTCCTCCCGGGAGAAGGCGCCCTGCTCGACGTCTCTGCCCATCTGTCCTCCCGGCGCGAAGCGCAACGGAACCGTACCGTTCCGCAACGCATTGTGAAGCATCCACGTTAAGAGCGCTCACATCGCCGGACCAGGGCTCGGCGTCGCGACGCGCTCGTCGGCATCTCTACCCAGCCCGTACGTGGACCACCCGGACGGCGAGGTGTCCCGAGTCGTGACAATTCCCACCCGTCCCGGCGTACGTGAAGGGGCCCTCGCCGTCCTCGTCGACGGCGCGGGCCCCTTCGGTCGTGCGCGGCGATCAGGCCTGGCGAACGGCCTCGCCCTCGATCTCAATCTTGATCTTCTTGCCCACCAGCACGCCGCCGGTCTCCAGCGCGACGTTCCAGGTCAGGCCGAACTCCTCGCGGTCGATCTCGGTGGAGGCGGAGAAGCCGAAGATGTCCTGGCCGAACGGGCTCCGGCCGACGCCCTCGAACTCGACCTCGAGGTCCACCGGGCGGGTGACGCCCTTGATGGTGAGCTCACCGGCGAGGACGAACTCGTTGCCGTCCCGGGACTTCACGCCGGTGCTGCGGAACTCCAGGGTCGGGAAGGTCTCGACGTCCAGGAACTCCGGGCTGCGCAGGTGCGCGTCACGGTCGGCCTGGGCGGTGTTGATGCTGGCCGCCTGGATGGTGGCGGTGACGGAGGACTGCATCGGGTCCTCCGCGACGGTGATCGTGGCGGTCGCCTCGGCGAACTCACCGCGTACCTTGCTGACCATCATGTGGCGAGCGACGAACCCGACGCGCTTGTGAGCCGCGTCCAGCACGTAGGTGCCGGCCGCCGGGATGGTGAGGCCGCCCCACTCGCGGGTAACCGATCCGGTGCTGCTGGTCATGGTGCTGTCCTCCAGGGAGATTGTTTAGTAGCCCAACGGCTGACACAGCAACTATAGGCACAGCAATATTCCTCGTGTCAAGGACTGCTAGGATGTGTGTGTGGACCAGAACGTGTTCGACGACCCCCGGATCACCGCCGTCGGCCTACTCTTCGAGGCGACCGCCGGGCTGTCGGCCCGGTTCGCCGCCCAGTTCGAGGAGCACGGCCTCTCCCCGGTCGAGTTCGAGGTGCTCATGCGGCTCACCCGCTCACCGAGCCACCAGCTGCGCATGACCGACCTCGCCGCGCAGACCTCCCTCTCCACCAGCGGGGTGACCCGGGTGGTGGACCGGATGGAACGCGACGGCCTGCTCTGCCGCCGGGCGTGCCCCTCCGACCGCCGCAGTTCGTACGCGGTGGTGACCGGTTCGGGGCTGGCTCGGCTGGACGAGACCCTCCCCGGCCACCTGCGGATCATCGAGCAGTGGTTCACCGGCCAGCTCGAACCGGCCGCCCTCGAGGCCATGCTCGACGGCCTGCGACGGGTCCGGGACGCCGTCCACCCGGGGGCCACCGCCGGCAGTACCGAATCGGCACCGACCGACGAGCCGGCCGCCACCCGTTCCTGACCCGGCACGCCGCGCCGGCTTCCCCGGGTCCACCGGCAGAAAGACCGGCAGAACCCGCTCCGCCGCCGCCACACAGCCCGCACAAGCCCGCAAATCGGGCGCTCCGAGCGGCTAGTCTTCCCATCAGCGGGGGGCGCACCGGGGGTGCCGGCGCGAGCGATGAGCGAGGGGCAACACCAGGGGGCTTCTTCGCTCGCGCCACCCCCGCACTGTCGCGGCTACGACGCCGCGGGCCCCTCCGGCACCATTCGACTCCGGCGGCCCTCCGGCTCCCGCCTGGCCACCAGGGCGTAGAGCAACGCCTCCTCCTGGGGCAGCAGGCTGATCCCGCTCGACCGCCGCGCCCGATCCAGCCGCTCCAGCACCGCGACGTCGGCGGTGCTTGCCGCCAAGCCGACCAGCGCCTCCACCACGTCCCGCCGGTCCTGACCGTCCGTGGC
>JBARAE010000265.1:0-2611 GCA_049791715.1 Micromonospora sp. | reverse complement strand
GGTGGGGGGTCAGGGGAGGGTGGCGGCGAGGGTGACCGCTTCGGTGAGGGTGTCGGCGACGGGGTGGCGTGAGGTGCGCAGGCGGGTCGGGTCGGAGAAGCCGCCGGTGTAGAGCACGCAGCGGGCGCCGGCCGACTCGGCGGCGTCCGCGTCGTCGATCGAGTCACCGATCAGCACCACCTCGGTGCCGGCCAGGCCCAGCTCGGCGAGGTGCTTCTCCAGCCACTCGGCCTTCGGCCCGCCGCCGACCGTGGCGCGCAGCCCGTCCACCCGGGCGAAGTGCGGGGTCAGGCCGTAGGTGTGCACGGTCGGCACCAGCTCGTCGTGGAACCACATGGACAGCAGCGACTGGCTGCCCGGCCAGGCCGCGATCGCGGCGGTCGCGTCCGCCGCCAGCTCGCAGGTGGTCAGCCGGGCCCGGTACGCGTCGTGGAAGATCCGGTCGAGTCGCCCGAACGCCTCGTCGTCGACGGCCCGGCCCAGCATCTCGGCGTAGTAGTCGGCGACCGGCCGGCGGAACCGCACTCGGTGCTCGTCGGCGGTGACCACCGGCCCGCCGACGCTGGCGAAGGCGGCGTTGGTCGCCTCGACCACCAGGTCGAGGTCGTTGAGCAGGGTGCCGTTCCAGTCCCACACCAGGTGGTGCCGCGCAGGGGTCATCGCTGCACCATAATCCAGCCCCGCGACGCCGGCGGACCCGCTCAGAGCTGCGGGGTGGTCAGGTCCCGCAGCAGCCGCTCCTCCTCGACCCGCCAGTAGCCGTGCTCCTTGCCGTCGAGCAGCACCACCGGCAGCCGGTCGCCGTACTCGCGCTCCAGCTCGATGTCGTCGGTGACGTCCTTCTCGATCCACCGGTCCCCGGTCACCGCCACCACCCGGTCGAGCGCCGCCTTCGCGTCCTCGCAGAGGTGGCAGCCGGGCCGGGTGATCAGCGTGAGCCGGGCGTCAGTGGACATCGGGTACCTCCGTGCGGATCTCGGTCGGCGGCGCCGGGGACGGCACCGGGGGCGCCGCCGGGCGGAGCTCGGTCTTGCGTACCTTCCCGATCGCCGAGTACGGCAGGGTGTCGACGAACTCGACGGCGGTCGGGCACTTGAACCGGGCCAGGTTACGGGCGCAGTGGCCGAGCAGCTCCTCGGCGGTGACCTCGGCGCCCGGCGCCCGCACCACGTACGCCCGCACAGTCTCGCCGGTCCGCGAGTGCGGCACACCCAGGACCGCCGACTCGGCCACCCCCGGATGGGCGGCGAGCACCAGTTCCACCTCGTGCGGGTAGACGTTGAAGCCGTTCACCAGGATCAACTCGCCGAGGCGGTCGACCAGGAAGAGGTCGCCCTCGTCGTCGACGTACGCGACGTCACCGGTGGCCCACCAGCCCTCGGCGTCCGGCCCGCCGCGGCCGTCCGGCCAGTAGCCGACGAAGAGGTTGGCGCCCCGGACCACGATCTCGCCGGGGTCGGTGGCGAGCGGGGTGTCGGAGAGGTCGAGCTCGTCCGGGTCGTCGTCCGCCACCGGAGTGCCGTCCCGCCACAGGTCGAGGCCGTCCCGTCCGACCAGGCGCAGGTCCACCCCGGGCAACGGCCGGCCGATCGAGCCGGGCTTCGGCTCCCCGCCGACCAGGGTGGAGGTGAGCACCGGGGCGGTCTCGGTGAGGCCGTACCCGACGTGCATCGGATGCCCGGTGGCCTCGGTGAAGCGCGCCGCGGTGGCCGGTGGCAGCGGCGCGGCGCCGCAGACCGCGACCCGCACCGAGGTCATCGCCGCGGTCATCGCGTCACGGTCCGCCTCGGCCCAGGTCAGGAACATCGACGGTACGCCGACCAGCACGCTGACCCGGTGCCGGGCGATCTGGTCCAGCGCCCCGTTCGGGCCCAGCTCGTCGATCAGTACCCCGGTCGCGCCGTGATGGACGACCGCCCCCAGCCCGGAGTTCAATCCGTACGCGTGGAAGAGCGGCAGGGCGAGCAGGACCGTGTCGTCCGGCCCGACCACCGGGGGCGTGATCCGGCCGACCTGGTCGTGGTTGGCGGCCAGCGCGCGGTGCGGCAGCATGGCGCCCTTGGGCCGGCCCTCGGTGCCCGAGGTGTAGAGCAGCACGGCCAGGTCCGCGCCGGAGCGGGACGGGAAGGAGTCCGCAGCTGCCCCGTCGGCGACCGGGGGCGCGGTGTGCACGGCGGTCAGCGCGGGCAGCTCGGCCGTCAGGTCGGCGATCCGGTCCCGGACGTCCTCGGCGCAGATCAGCACGCTGGCGCCGGAGTCGGCGAGCACGTGCCGCAGTTCCCGGGCGGTGAGGCCCGGGTTGACCGGTACGGCGACCAGCCCGGCGCGGAGGGTGGCGAGGTAGCTGACCACGAAGTCGGGCGAGTTGCCGAACGAGAGGGCCACCCGGGCCGGGTGCCCGTCCACCGAAGGCGCGCCCGGAACACCGGCGACCAGGGCGCGGGCGGTGGCGGTGACGGCGGCGTCCAGTTCGGACCAGGTGAGGGTCTGGTCCCGCCAGTACAGCGCGGGACGATCGCCGTGGGCGACGGCCGCCCGGCGGAGCCGGTCGGCGAGGTTCGGCGCGGAGCTGTCGGCTGCGTCCTGCACGGTGGCTGAGTCTGGCACAGCG
>JBARAE010000264.1:0-1686 GCA_049791715.1 Micromonospora sp. | reverse complement strand
TTCATCGGCACGTCCGCCTGTCTGCCGCGCCATCGTCGTATGGACTCGGCCGTTCCCCCTTTTGATCATGAAATGGGTGCAGCATCCCGCACGCGCCGCAAAATGGTTGGACGGTGTGACGGGCGGGCTGCTAGTTTCCGTCGCGCCGTGACACTGCCTGAGGAGGTGAGACCCGTGAACGTTTGTATCGATGTGGGTGCTCCCCTCGTCGTCACGGACCGGCTACTGACGTAGGTGTCGCCGGGAGCGCCCTCAACAATGGCGATCCCGAAAGGCACCAACGTATGAATCCTGTGGAATTCAGCCACGCCGTACTGATCTCGCGCGTCGCGCCCCGCCAATGGCATGCGCTGGAGGACGACCTCGTGGTCGGCCGCGGCGAGGTGTCGCGCCGGCCCGACGGGCGGATGTTCGTCAGCATCGACGCCTGGCACGGCGCGGCCTTCGAGCGGCTGGCCGAGGCCATGCTGGCAGCCCTGCCGAGGCCCCTGCACACCGTGGTCGACGAGGCCGACCTCGACCTGACCGCCCAGTGGCAGCGAGCCGGCTTCACGACGCGGCGCCGCGAGTGGGAGTACTCCGTGCCCACTGACCCACGCGCCACGGGCCTCGACTCGGCCCTGCCGCCGTCCCGAGTGACGATAAGGGCCTTCGGCCGTGCGGAGGAGGCTCCGCTACGCGCCTTGGACCGCACGATCCGCGACGAAGTCGAGGCCGGCCCTGGATGGCAGGACATGCGGGCCGAAGTATTGGCCCACCCCGTGCTCGACCCGTCGAAATGCGCCGTGGCGGCACAGTCCGGCCAATACGTGGGTCTGCTGCGGGTCTCGGCGCTGCCCCGGCTGCCACGCATAGGGCTGATCACCGTCCGGGCCGACCGTCGACGCCGCGGCATCGCCCGGGCGCTGCTGGCACACGCACTGGGCGCCCTGCACCGCATCGGCAAGGAAACGGCATCGGCCGAGGTGACCGAATCCAACATGGCCGCCACGGCGCTGTTCGAGGGCATCGGCGCCCGGCGCGCCGGCAGCAACCTCGAACTGGTCCTCCGCTGACCGCGAACGAGAGGAGGCGCTGACTATGCCAAGAACATCAAACGGCATCGAACTTGAGGGGACCGTCCTCGAATGCCTGCGCAACGCCACCTTCAGGGTGGAACTCCAGAACGGCCACAAGGTGCTGGCCCACATCAGCGGCAAAATCCGTAAGAACTACATCAAGATCCTTCCGTACGACCGAGTGCTCGTAGAGCTGAGCCCCTACGACCTGACCCGAGGCCGGATCGTCTTCCGCTACCGCAGCTAGCGCCGTTCCTGGCGGTGCGGGCAAGCCGCCTCCGGGTCGGTCGCCCGCACCGCTGGATCCGCCTTCAGCCGCCCACAAGCCGGCCCCGGACCCAGGCGTCACCAGCGGCCATCACCCGCCCGTGCCCACGCAACGGGCAAACGGGCAGACCAGGCACCCCGGCTCGCAGCAGATCCGGTCGAGTCTGCCGGTTTGGTGAGCTCTGGTCTTCTGTCGCCCGGGATTCACCGTGGCCGGTCAATGCTCGTATCTGGTTCGGCGAGCTGAGGCTAGGTTGTCTCGAACGGTGACGCTGAGTGGGTGGTCGGGTCCCAGGACCCGCTCGCAGTCGGCGAGTGTCTGCCGGTACAGGGCGATCGCCTCATCGAGGCGTCCCACCGA
>JBARAE010000263.1:0-7635 GCA_049791715.1 Micromonospora sp. | reverse complement strand
CCGGCCCGCACCTGCACTTCGAGGTGCACAAGGGCGCGATGTGGAACCAGATCGACCCGGCGCCGTTCCTGCGCGCCCGGGGCATCGACGTGGCCTGCTGACGGTCACGTGTAGGTTTTCGTTACATCTTTCGGTTTCTCAGCGATCTGTCGGTGTGCTTGTCGGTTCCGACAGATCGCTGAGACGCCTGTCGTGGTGTGTGGTTGAAAGCCTCCGACATGACCGTGGTTTCAGAACCCGATGGCTTCGCGGAGCAGCAGGACGGTGCCGCGCCCGGGCTGGGGTTCTGCGTTGAGGACGAGAAGGCGGTTGATGGCGCTGGGTCGCCCGTAGGCCACCTGGGCGCGCGCGCTTTCCAGCGGGAGGGCGTGGTCTTCGACACGGCGCAGCGCGGTGTTCAGGTCGGGTACCACCTTCTGCGCCCCGATGATCCAGATCGCGTGGGCGGCGCCGCCCGCGTAGGCGGGTAGTTGGCTGCCGCTGGCCGAGGCGACCACGAGGGAGCCGGTTTCGGTGACCGCGGCGACGCTGCCCACGACGACGTCCGGGCTGGCGAGCAGCCCCCGGATGTCGTCAGCGCCGGTGACCCGGTCCATGGCCAGGACGCGTGGCTTGAGGGCCTGGTACCGCCCGCTGGTGTTGATGTCCTCGTCGATGCCGGACAGGCGGAGGGTCTCGCTGGCCGCGGTGAACACGCCGGCGCCGTCGGGTATCAGATCTCTGATGCGGGTACGCGCCGCGGCGGCGTCGTCGAGGATTTCGACGGTGAAGCCGTGTGCCGTCAGCGCGGTGGCCGCCCGCTCCAGGCGCTGGGCGGGCGCCGGGTCGGTGAAAAGTGTTGCTGGGGTCGCGGTAGTCATGGTGCCTCCTGGGCTGGTCGTGAGGTGGCGGGTCGTGGGGCGCCAGCCACGCACGTCAATCACTCGAACTCGGGGTGGCTGCGGCGCGCCGGACCGCGATCGCCGGTGCCGGGGTAAGCGCGAGGCCGTCGTCACCCCCTTCCTTCCGCCGCAGGCGGGTCCTCGGGCGGCGGATCAGCGGGCGCCCTGGCCGGGCGGGGCGCCGCGCCCGCCAGTGGAGTGGTGTCGAGGTACCTGACCTCGTAGACCCGCTCGGTGAACTTCCAGCCGTCCGGCGTGCGCTGATAGCGGTCGTGGTAGATGGCGTAGTTCAGCCCCTGGCGGCCGTCGCGGGTGCGCGCGAGCTCCTGGATGTAGGCACGGCCGGTGGCGCTGTCGCCGTCAAGCTGGATGGTGCCCGGGTGCGTGGTCTGCACGAAGAAGTCCCACTGGTCCTGCAGCCGCTCGCCCCCGGCGCGGATCTCCTCCCGGCCGACCAGTTCGGCGGGGATGTTAGGCATTCGCAGCGCGCCGTCCGCGGTGAACAGCGACGCGAGGCGGGCGCGGTCGCGCATCATCGCCGCGTCGGTGAACTCGCCGCGCAGCGCCTCGATCTCGACCCGATCGGCGATGGCCTGAAAGTCACTCATCGGTTTCCTCCCTCTTCACATCGAAGCCGGTGCACGACGGCGTCGGGCTGCTGTGGGATGGTGCTGCAGGAAGCGCCCACACCGGCGGTGCAGCCGGTACCGCCAGGAGTGGTCAGGGCGTCGGCCGCGCGCGGCCACCGGATGGAGAAGCCGGTCATGATCTCGCTCAACTCTTCTGTTCGCTGGATGGTTCGTTCGTCTCAGCAGTCCGACGACACATCTCCCCGGAATGTGAGGCGACGTGCCCACCTCACAGTTGGGTGCGCTGTCTCGTCGAACTGGTGAAGGTAGATGCGAGCAAGGGAGCCGGCGGCGCCATGATGACCCGAACCGAGCCAGGACACGGCCGGCCCGATGCGCACCTGAGCGCGATAGTGAACGAGCGGCGTCAGCTGATCAATCTCGCGTACCGACTCCTCGGCTCCCTGGCCGAGGCTGAGGATGCGGTACAGGAGACGTACGCCCGCTGGTACGCCATGTCCCGGCAACAGCAGCAAGCCATCGAATCCCCCGGTGCCTGGTTGACAACGGTTGCCAGCCGCATCTGCCTCGACGTGCTCGGCTCGGCACGGGCTCGGCGAGAGCGCTACGTGGGCGAATGGATCCCCGAGCCGCTGCCCGAACCCACCGAGTGGATCAACGGGCGGCCAGGTGGTACGACGGCCGACCCGGCCGACCGGGTCACCCTCGACGAGTCGATCAACATGGCCTTCCTCGTTGTGCTCGAGTCGATGACCCCGGCCGAACGCGTCGCATTCATCCTCCACGACGTCTTCCGCTACTCGTTCGCCGAAGTGGCCGAGATCGTCGGCCGCACCCCGGCGGCATGCCGGCAGCTGGCCACCTCGGCCCGCCGCCGCATCCGCGGGTCGCAAACTCCCGCGCCTCCGGCAGCCCAGCGCGCCGTCGTCGTCAGAGACTTCAAGCAGGCCTGGGAAGCCAAGGACATCGAGGCCCTCATCGGCCTCCTCGACCCCGACGCCACGGCGACCGGTGACGGCGGCGGACTCGTCAGCGCCGAGCTCTGCCCAGTCGAAGGCGGCGAGCAGATCGCGCGTTTCTTCGTCGGCCTCGCTGGCAGGGCAACCAACGTGACGATCCTGGAGCGTACGGTCAACGGTCAGCCCGGTCTGGTGGCCCAGGTGGACGGCGTCACCGTGGCGGTGTACGCGTTCCACGTCGCAGGCCAAGGGATCAAGCACATCTGGGCGATACTCAACCCCGACAAGATCCGGGCCTGGACGACAGGCTGACGCGTCCCCTTCAGGTGGTCCGCTGGGACCTGCCGCCACCCAGGCGGCCCGGGCCAGCACGGCTCCGCCGGAAAAAGGGGTCAACCCTGCGGCGCCGTCCTACTCCAACCATTGGCCATGCCGGACATCAGGCTCCTCGCGATGCCCTCGCCCGTCCGGCGCACGTCGCAGCCTGAATCCTGCAAAGGATCCGGATCGAGTCAGCGCGGTGAAGGATCACGCCGTCGCCCGCCGAAGATGTCGACCAGCGCGGCCACCAGCGCCAGCGCGATGATCCCCGCAGCCAGCAGCAGCGAGTCCCGGAACGCCGTCGACCACTGTCCGTGCGTCTGGGACAGGGACGAGAAGAACAGCGCCCCGACCCCCGCGATCCCTGCCGCCGAGCCGATCCGCTGTCCGGTCTGCAGCATGCCGGCCCCACTGCCGGCCTGGGCCACCGGCACTTCGGAGAGGGTGAGCGTCTGGTTCGGCGCGATGACCAGCCCGCTGCCCAGGCCGGCGAGGAGCAGCGGCACCGCCGTGAGCAGCGGCACCGAACTGGACGGCGACCCGCGCAGCACGTACACGGTCGCCCCGAGGCCGACGACCACGCCGAGCAGGCCGACGGCGACCAGCGGCCGGCCGTACCGGGTGACGACCCGGCCCCCCAACGCGGACGCGGCGGCCGAGCCGAGTGCGAACGGAGTGATGGCGAGGCCGGCGATCAGCGCGCTGTACCCGAGCCCGTTCTGCAGGTAGAGCGTGAAGATGAAGAAGATGGCGGTGAACCCGGCGAAGTAGACGAGGGCGATCAGCGAGCCGAGCGTGTACGACCGCAGCCGGAACAGCCCGAGGCAGAACAGGGGCGGCCGGTGCTGCGCGTACCACCGTTCCCAGAAGCCGAAGCCGGCCAGGAACGCCAGGCCGGTCGGGATGAGCGCCCACTTCCACGGGGTGTGCCACTGCGCCCGCTGCACCAGCGGCAGCAGGAGGAGGGTCACCCCGACGCCGAGCAGCAGCACCCCGACGGGGTCGAGCCGATGCCGGTCCGGCTGGCCGGTGGGGCGGGCGGGCAGCAGCCGCAGGGCGAGCAGCACGGCGAGGATGCCGACCGGAACGTTCACGAAGAACACCCACCGCCAGCCGTGCTGCTCGCCGCCGAGTTGGATGAGCAGGCCGCCGAGCAGCGGCCCCACCGCCGTGGAGATGCCGATGGTGGCGCCGAGCAGGCCGAACGCCCGGCCCCGTTCGGCCCCTCGGAAGAGTTGTTGGATCAGGCCGCTCACCTGCGGGTTGACGACGCCGGCCGCGGCGCCCTGGACGAGGCGGGCGGCGACCAGCCACTGTGGTGAGCGGGCGAGCCCGGCCAGCGTGCTGGTGATCGTGAAGAGGGCGACGCCGACGACGAAGGCGGTTCGCCGCCCCCGGGCGTCGCCGAAGCGTCCGGCGGGCACCAGTACGAGGCCGAACGTCAGCGCGTACCCGGACAGCACCCACTGCAGGTCGCTGGGTGTCGCGCCGAGGGCGCGGTCCATCGACGGTACGGCGACGTTGACGATGCTCACGTCGAGCAGCGTCATGAAGGCGGCGACCAGGCCCACGCCCAGCGCCTGCCAGCGGCGCCGGTCGTCGGGCCCGATGGCGGGCGCTGGCGTCGACGACCGGTCGCCGCTCATGGTGCCCCTCGACGAGCGTGGATCATGCACTCCTGACCGCTACCCGGGTCGGGGAGGGGCAAACGGCGCACCTCACGCCGGTTGGCGTGCGCACCACCGCGGCCCGAAGTCCAGCCCGGCCATCGGCGAGTCCTCACGGTGCAGCAGACCCTTCTCGGTGAGCAGGTGCAGCGGACCCTGCAACTCCTGCTCGGGGATCCCGGTCTCTTCGGCGATCAGGTCGTGATAGGGCACGTGGCCCCGGGCCTCCAGCGCGGCTACCGCCTGGTACACCCGTTCCTCGACCTCCGACAGCTGTACCTGCTGCATGACTTCCTCCTCGGCGTGATCCGCCCGGCCAGCGGGCGGTCTGCGCCCGGCGGTTACCCGGACGATGTCCGATGATGCCCACCCGATCGGGGGGTCACGCCGCCCGCGCGGCAGGCTTTTTCCGCGCGCGGTGCCCTAGGCTGCACCAGTGATCGTCTGGGATCTCGCTGTCGTCGGCGGTGGGCCCGCCGGGCTCTCCGCCGCGCACGTCGCGGCCCGCGCCGGCCTCCGCACGCTGGTCGTCGAGCGCGCCACCCATCCCCGGTACAAGACCTGCGGGGGAGGGCTGATCGGCACCTCGCTGGCCGAGGTCGTCGACCGGATCGACGTGCCGGTGCACGACCGGATCGACCGGGTCACCTTCACCCGGGACGGGCGACGGGGCTTCACCCGCCGCCACGCCACCGGGCCGCTGCTGGCGATGGTCCGCCGGGAGGAGTTCGACGACCGGCTTCGCAGGGCCGCGGCCGCCGCCGGGGCCGAGGTGCGCGAGGGCGTCGCGGTCCGCGCGGTCGAGCAGGACCCCGACGAGGTACGCCTGCGGCTGGCCGACGGCGAGACGGTACGCGCCCGAACCGTCATCGGCGCCGACGGTTCCTCGGGTGTCACCTCGCGGCACGTCGGCGTCCGGCACCGCCAGGTCGACCTCGGCCTGGAGGTGGAGCTGCCGGTGGGCGCGGCCGAGCAGCGGCGCTGGCGCGGGCGGCTGTTGCTGGACTGGGGACCGGTCCCCGGGTCGTACGCGTGGGTCTTCCCGAAGGGCGACCGGCTCACCGTCGGCGTCATCTCCGCTCGCGGCGAGGGGGAGCGGACCCGGGCCTACCTGCGGGACTTCGTCGAGCGGCTGGGCCTGTCCGACGTGCCGCCGGAGCACGACTCCGGGCACCTGACCCGGTGCCGGGCGGAGGATTCCCCGCTGCGCCGCGGCCGGGTGCTGGTCACCGGCGACGCGGCGGGGCTGCTGGAACCGTGGAGCCGCGAGGGGATCAGCTTCGCGCTGCGCTCCGGCCGGATGGCCGGCGCGGCCGTCGCCGACGGCGACCTCGACGGGTACGAGCGGGAGGTCGCACGGGAGCTGATGCCCGCCATGCGGGCCGGGTACCGGCTGCTGGAGGTCTTCGAACGGCGGCCGGACGTCTTCCACCACCTGCTGGGCACCCCGCTGGGCTGGCGGATGTTCGTCCGGTTCTGCCAGGGGAGTGCCAGCTTCGAGCAGACCCTTGCCCGCCGGCCGGTGCGGGCCGGGCTGGCCCTGCTGGACCGGCTGCCCCCGCTGCGCCCGAGGGCGGCCGTGGGGGCTGGGGTGAACGCTCGTTAGCGAGCCCGGCGCTTCCGACCAGCCGGTCAGGGCACGATGACCGCCCGGCCGTGGATCTCCCCGCGGCGCAGCAGGTCGTACGCCTCCGGTGCCCGTTCGAGGGGGAACGTCTGCACGTCCGCCTGCAACATCCCGAGACGGCCGAGGGCGATCACCTCCTGCAGTTCGGCGCGGGTGCCCCAGAACGGCACCCGGACGGTCGCCTCAAACGGGAGGGTCGGTGGCTCGTCGGCGACGGGCCGAACCGGCAGCGTCCCGCCGGCGAGGCCGACCAGCATCACCTGACCGCCGGGGGCGACGACCTGGCGGGCGGTGGTGACGGTTGGGTCCGCCCCCACGAAGTCCAGCACCACGTCCGCGCCGTCCGGCGGTGGCCCGACGATCGCCCGGATCTTGTCCACGGTGTCCGGTCCGGCCTGCACCACGTCGTGCGCCCCCAGCCGGGTGGCCAGGTCGAGGGCGGCGATGTTGGTGTCCACCGCGATGATCCGCACCGCCGTGGTGGCGATCAGGATCTGCACGGCCATGTGCCCGAGGCCGCCGATCCCGATCACCACGCAGTACGTCCCGGGCCGCAGCTCCGGCCGGGCCAGTTCGATCGCGTGGTACGGGGTGAGTCCGGCGTCGGTGAGCGGGGCGGCCTGGGTCAGGTCCAGGTCCCCGACATGCAGCAGCCGGGACGCGGGCACCACCACGTGCTCGGCCAGCCCGCCGTCCCGGCTGAGCCCGATGCCGCCCACCGGCACGGTCCGGCACTGGTTCTCCAGCCCGCGCAGGCAGGCGCGGCAGTGGCCACAGCCGATGATCCCGTAGACCGCGGCGCGGTCGCCCGGCGACCAGCCCGTGACACCCGCGCCGATCTGGTCGACCGTGCCGGCGATCTCATGGCCGAGGGTGATCGGCGTGGGGAACGTCCCGGCCGGGGCGTCGAGGATGTGCAGGTCGGAGTGGCAGGCGCCGACCGCACCGACCCGCAGCAGCACCTCGCCGGGCCCGGCGGTCGGGGTGGGGACCTCGACCTGTTCCAGCACCCCGGGGGCCGTCATTCGTACCGCGCGCATGCTCGTCCTCCACCCTCGTCACCGGCCGGTTCGCCTCGGCGCGGTTACCCGCGACGGCGGTCTTGATGCGGTGGACGAGTGGTCGCACAATGCGGCCATGACCGAGCGGGAGTCGTTCACCGACGAGGAGTACGCCTTCCTGCGGCACGTCCGCTTCGGTGAGCTGCCGCCCCGGGTACGCCCCGAGGAGCGGGTCGCCTCCACCGAGGCGGAGACCGATTCGCGCCGGGACCAGCCGGAGCCGGCCGTCGGACAGTACGAGCGGGACCTGCGCGCGGGCGGCTGACCGGGGAACGCCGACGGGCCCCGGGGTACGCACACCCGGGGCCCGTCGGAGGGTGGATCAGAAGACCGACACGCCTTCGCGCACCAGCTTCCAGTTCGGCACGTAGAAGTCGACCGGGTTGATCACGCCCTTGGCCTGCGCCCAGTCGATCAGCAGCTGGCGGATCTCCTGCTGCTGGTTGTAGACCTGGGTCTTCACGATGCCGGGGAAGTTGCCGCCACCGCTGCGCCGGTAGTTGTTCACCGCGATGACGAACTGGGCGTC
>JBARAE010000262.1:0-5665 GCA_049791715.1 Micromonospora sp. | reverse complement strand
GGCCGCGGCCGGCACGACCCGGGGCGGCAGCAGGCCGGCGCCGAGGTCCCGGCGCACGGACAGCGGGTACGCCACGAGGGCGACCAGCACGGTCAGCAGGACCGGCAGCGCCAGCACCCACCAGCGCTCGTCGGCGTAGGCACGGATCCGCGGCGCCCAACCGAGCGGGGAGAGCCAGCTCGGCCACTCGTGCGAGGCGGTGTCCCCGACCAGCCGCAGGGCGAAGGCCGCCCCGAGGACGGCGATCGCGATTCCCCGGGCCCCGCCGGCCGTCTCCGTCAGCTGTGCGGCGAGTCCGCCGACGGTGGCGAAGACGACGCCGGTCAGGGCCGCGGAGAGCCCGTACGCCAGCGAGCCCGCCGACGGCAGGCCGGTGGAGATCAGCCCGGCGGCGGTCAGCAGGCCGAGCAGCAGATCCGCCCCGTACGTCACCAGCAGGGCGGCGGTCAGCCCGGCGTACCGGCCGAGCACCGTGCCGCCGAGCAGTTCCCGGCGACCGGCCTCCTCCTCGGTCCGGGTGTGCCGGACGACGGTGAGCAGGCTGAACAGTCCGATGATCACCAGCAGGAAACCGCCGCGCTGGGCGGTCAGCGCGCCGACGCTGTCGCCGTACACCGGGCCGAGCAGGGCGATGATGGACGGGTTCCGGGCCGTGCCGGCGGCGTACGCGGCCCGCTCGGCGTCGGTCGGGAACAGCTGGAAGAAGCTGGTCGCGTACGTCATCGGGAGCACCGCGAGCACCAGCACCCAGAGCGGCAGCAGGACGCGGTCCCGGCGCAGGATGAGCCGGACGAGGTGGCGGGTGCCGGTGAGGGTGCTCATCGGAGCGCCCCGGCCGGCTCGCCGGTCGTCTCGTAGTGCCGCCGGAACAGCTCCTCCAGCGTCGGCGGCTGGCTCACCAGGCTGCGTACGCCCAGCTCGGTGAGCTTGCGCAGCGCGGCGTCCAGCGAGGCGGTGTCGACGTCGAAGCGCACCCGGCTGCCGTCGATCCGCAGGTCGTACACGCCGGGCACGTCGCCCAGCCCGTCCACCGGGCCGGCGATCTCCGCGTCGATCGAGGTGCGGTGCAGGTGGCGCAGTTCGGTGAGGGTGCCGGTCTCGACCGCCCGGCCGTTGCGGATGATCGTCACCCGGTCGCAGAGCGCCTCCACCTCGGCGAGAAGGTGGCTGGAGAGCAGCACCGTCCGGCCGTCCTGCTTCGCCCGCCGCACCCAGTGCTGGAAGACCTCCTCCATCAGCGGGTCGAGCCCGGAGGTCGGCTCGTCGAGGATCAGCAGCTCGACGTCGGAGGCGAGCGCGGCGACCAGGCCGACCTTCTGCCGGTTGCCCTTGGAGTAGGCGCGGCCCTTCTTACGTGGGTCGAGGTCGAACGCCTCCAGCAGCTCGTCGCGGCGTTTGCGGTCCACTCCGCCGCGCATCCGGCCGAGCAGGTCGATCACCTCGCCGCCGGAGAGGTTGGGCCAGAGGGTGACGTCGCCGGGGACGTACGCCAGCCGGCGGTGCAGGGCGACGGCGTCCCGCCACGGGTCGCCGCCCAGCAGTCGGACGGCCCCCGCGTCCGCCCGCAGCAGACCGAGCAGCACCCGGATGGTGGTCGACTTGCCGGAGCCGTTGGGGCCCAGGAAGCCGTGCACCTCGCCGGCGCGGACGGTCAGGTCGAGTCCGTCGAGCGCTCGGGTCCGGCCGAAGGTCTTGACCAGACCGGACACCTCAATGGGAGTTTCCATGGTTCGGAAGCTACGCTTGTTTCACAAACTTGTGAAGACTGTGAGACCTGAGGCACGATCGGGTCCACGACACGCACCGAGGAGCCGCCGCCCATGACCGACCAGCGCCCTTCCGGCCGGAACGAGGAGGAGGTTCACCTCTTCGTCGAGCGGATGGCGATGGCCTTCGCAGACGTCGGCTTCCCTCGGATGGCCGCCCGGGTGCTCTTCGCCGTCATGAGCGCCGACGACCCGCTCACCGCGGCCGAGATCGGCGAGCAGCTCGGGGTCAGCGCCGCAGCGGTCTCCGGCGCGGTCCGCTATCTGACCCAGTTCGGCATGCTGGTCCGCGAGCCGGTCAAAGGCTCCCGCCGTGACCGCTACCGGATGCCCGACAACCCCTGGTACGAGGCGACCATCACCAAGACCGGGCTCTACAAGAGCTTCATCGACATCGCCGGCGGCGGCGTCGACGCGCTGCACGGGCGCCACACCCCGGCCGGCGAGCGGGTGGCCGAGATGCGGGACTTCTTCCTCTTCGTACAGGAGGAGATCGACTCCCTCGGCGAGCGCTGGCGGGCCCGGCGCGCCGCGACGGGACACGGCGGCCGGGCCGGGGAGTGACGCCTCAGGGGGTGTTGCCCCAGCGGGCCTGCTCCAGGATGTCGACCGCGCGGTCGCGGGCCTCCGAGGTGTCGTCGGCGCGCAGCATGGCGGTCGCCTCGTCGACCGCGTCAGTGAGCACCCGCCACTGCGCGTCCCGCTCCCGCACCACGTCGGACTGGGCGGCCAACTGTCGGGTCTTCACCCACAGCTCCACGAACACCGACACCTTCGCCCGCAGCACCCACGGGTCGAACGGCTTGGTCAGGTAGTCGACCGCGCCGACCGCGTAGCCGCGCAGAGCGAGCTGGGCGTCCTTGTCCGCCGCGGTGAGGAAGATGATCGGCACGTGGCGGGTCCGCTCCCGCCGCTTGATGTGACTCGCGGTCTCGAAGCCGTCCATGTCCGGCATCTGGGCGTCCAGCAGGATCACCGCGAAGTCGTCGACGAGGAGCTGCTTCAACGCCGCCTCGCCGCTCTCCACGGCGACCGACTGGACCGGGAGCCCCTGCAGGATGGCCTCCAGGGCCATCAGGTTCTCCCGCCGGTCGTCCACCAGCAGCGCCTTGGCCGTCTGGGTCACGCCTTCTCCTCGCCTCGGCTGCCGCTGATCCAGGACGCCATCAGCTCGATGAGCTCGTCCAGGTCCACCGGCTTGGTGATGTAGTCGCTGCCACCGGCCGCCAGCGCCGACTCCCGGTCGCCCGGCATCGCCTTCGCGGTCAGGAAGACGATCGGCAGGTCGGCGAAACGGTGGTTACGCCGGATCTGCCGGGTGGTCTCGTACCCGTCCTGGTCGGGCATCATCGCGTCCATCAACACGATGTCCACCTCCGGATGCTCGGCCAGCAGGCGGACACCGTCCGCCCCGTTGTCCGAGTACAACACGGTCATGCCATGCAGTTCCAACGCGGAGGTGAGGGCGAAGACGTTGCGGACGTCGTCGTCGACGATCAGCACGGTCACCCCCTCCAGCCGCCGGGTCGCCGGGGCCTCCGCCGCCTTTGGCAGCTCCATGGGCATGAGCAGCGACGACGGCAGGCCCGCGCGGGTCGGCGACGGCGGCTGCGGCGCCACCACCGCGTCCGGCGCCAGGACGTCCGGTACGAACAGGGTGAAGGTCGAGCCCTGCCCGGGTGCCGACGACACGACGATCGTGCCCCCGAGCAGGCGAGCCAGGTCCCGGCTGATCGACAGGCCCAGCCCCGTGCCGCCGTACCGCCGGCTGGTGGTGCCGTCGGCCTGCTGGAACGCCTCGAAGATCAGGGACAGTTTGTCGTCCGAGATGCCGATGCCGGTGTCGATCACCGTGAAGGCGATGACCTGCCGGGCGTTGGTCAGCGCAGGCACGTCGAAGACGGCGTTCTCCGGCGCCGGGGCGATCCGCAGCGTCACCGCGCCGTGGTCGGTGAACTTCACCGCGTTGGAGAGCAGGTTGCGCAGGATCTGCTGCAACCGCTGGGCGTCGGTGACGAGCGACGGCGGCAGCTCCTTCGACACCCGTACCTGGAAGTCGAGGCCCTTGTCCTCGGCCTGCGGGGCGAACGCCTGCTCGACGTAGCCGCGGATCTCCGAGAAGCGCACCTCGGTCGGCTCGACGTCCATCCGGCCCGCCTCGATCTTCGACAGGTCCAGGATGTCGTCGATCAGGGAGAGCAGGTCCGAGCCCGCGCTGTGGATCGTCTTGGCGAACTCGATCTGCTTCGGGGTGAGGTTGCGCTCCGAGTTCTCGGCCAGCAGCCGGGAGAGCAGCAGCAGCGAGTTCAGCGGCGTCCGCAGCTCATGGCTCATGTTCGCCAGGAACTCCGACTTGTACGCCGACGCCCGGGTGAGCTGCTGGGCCTTCTCCTCCAGACCGAGCCGGGCGAGCTCGATCTCCCGGTTCTTCGTCTCGATGTTGCCCTTCTGCTCGGAGAGCAGCTTGGCCTTGTCCTCCAGCTCGGCGTTGGTCCGCTGCAGCTCCGCCGACTGCTCCTGCAGCTCGTGCGCGAGCCGCTGAGACTGGGCCAGCAGCTCTTCCGTGCGCCGGTTGGCCTGGATGGTGTTCACCGCGAGGCCGATGGTGAGCACCAGCCGCTCCAGGAACGACAGGTGCAGCTCGGAGAAGGTCGTCACCCCGGCGAACTCGATCACGCCGAGCAGCTCGCCCTCGAACAGCACCGGCAGCACCACCAGGTCGGCCGGGGGCGTCTCGGCCAGCCCGGAGCGGAGCATGAGCCGCCCGTCGGGCTGCGCGTTGACCCGGATCGTCCGCCGGGAGAGCGCCGCCTGCCCGACCAGCCCCTCGCCGGGCCCGAACGTCACGTCGTACCCCCGCGCCACGTAGCCGTACGAGGCGGTCAGCCGCAGCCGCACGCTTCCGTCGGAGCTGTCCGCCAGGAAGAACGCGCCGAGCTGCGCGTCGACCAGCGGGGTCACCTCCATCATGATCATGCGGCAGACCTCGCCGAGGTCCCGCTGACCTTGGAGCAGACCGCCGATGCGGGCCAGGTTGGAGTCCAACCAGCCCTGCTCGGCGTTCTTCTTGGTCGTCTCGCGGAGGGTGACGATCATCTGGTTGATGTTGTCCTTCAGCTCGGCGACCTCGCCCTGCGCCTTGACCGCGATCCGCTGGGTCAGGTCGCCCCGGGTCACCGAGGTGGAGACCTGGGCGATCGCGCGGAGCTGGGTGGTGAGGGTCGAGGCGAGCTGGTTGACGTTCTCCGTCAGGTCCCGCCAGGTGCCGGAGACGCCCTTCACCTGCGCCTGACCGCCCAGCTTGCCCTCGATGCCGACCTCGCGGGCCACCCGGGTCACCTCGTCGGCGAACGACGACAGCTGATCCACCATCGTGTTCACGGTCGACTTCAGCTCCAGGATCTCGCCCTGCGCGTCGACGGTGATCTTCTGCGACAGGTCACCCTTCGCCACCGCCGTCGTCACCGAGGCGATGTTCCGCACCTGCGACGTCAGGTTCGACGCCATCGAGTTCACGTTGCCGGTCAGGTCCCGCCAGGTGCCCGAAACGCCCTTGACCTGCGCCTGACCACCCAGCTTGCCCTCGGTACCCACCTCCCGGGCCACCCGGGTCACCTCGTCGGCGAACGACGACAGCTGGTCCACCATCGTGTTCACGGTCGACTTCAGCTCCAGGATCTCGCCCCGGGCGTCGACCGTGATCTTCTGCGACAGGTCACCCTTCGCCACCGCCGTCGACACCTGGGCGATGTTCCGCACCTGGCTGGTCAGGTTCGACGCCATCGAGTTCACGTTGTCGGTCAGGTCCCGCCAGGTGCCGGCCACCCCGCGCACCTGCGCCTGCCCGCCGAGCTTGCCCTCGGTACCCACCTCCCGGGCCACCCGGGTCACCTCGTCGG
>JBARAE010000261.1:0-8125 GCA_049791715.1 Micromonospora sp. | reverse complement strand
GCTGACCCGGGGCGCCGCCGAGCCGCCGCCCGGGCTGACCGAGGTGGCGGAGCTGATCCGCTGCGGCGACGACCGGGTGGACCTCGCCGCCGGCCTCGCCGAGCTGCGTCGCCGGGGACTCGGCCAGCTGCTCTGCGAGGGCGGGCCGCAGCTGTTCGGCGCGCTCACCGCGGCCGACCTGGTCGACGAGCTCTGCCTCACCGTGGCGCCCCTGCTCGCCGGGGCCGGTCCGGGGCGGATCACCGCCGGCGATGCCGGCCCGCCCCGGGAGCTGCCGCTGCGGCACGTGCTCACCGCCGAGGACGGGACGCTGATGCTCCGCTACGCCCGCCACGACGCCGTCGAGCAGCGAACGGAGGCCACCGCCGGCTCGTAGGCCGGACGACGAGCCGACCGGCAGAGGCGGGACCAGGTGGCCAGCCTCCCGACCAGGGCAGGTTTGCGCCCGTTGGGGGAATCGGGGAGAGGGGCCGGGACGCGCGGCAGGCCGAGGCCCGGGCGTGACCCGGGGCCGGGTACGACGAACGGGGGCGGCGCTGGCCGCGCCGCCCCCGTCACCGGGTCGTGTTGCTCAGTTGACGCTCACGGCCGACCAGGCGGCGGCGACCGTGTTGTACTCGGCGCTGCCGCTGCCGTACAGATCGGCGGCGGCGGACAGGGTGGCGACCCGGGCCTCCGCGTAGCCGGTCCGCGAGGTCATGTAGACGGTGAGCGCGCGGTACCAGATGGCGCCGGCCTTGGCGTTGCCGATGCCGGTCACCGTGCTGCCGTTGCAGGTCGGGCTGTTGCCGTACGACGACTGGCCGCTGCCGACGGCGAGCAGGTAGAAGAAGTGGTTCGCCACGCCGGAGGAGTAGTGCACGTCCAGGCTGCCGACCCGGCGGGACCAGCAGTCGGCCGAGGAACCGTCCTTGGACGGCTTGTCCATGTAGCGCAGCGGCACGCCGTTGGTGCGCAGCTCCTCGCCGATCAGGTAGTCACCCGGGTCGTTGCTGTTGGCCGCATAGAACTCGACCATGGTGCCGAAGATGTCGCTGGTGGCCTCGTTCAGGCCGCCGGACTCACCGCTGTAGCGCAGGCCGGCGGTGTTGCTGGTGACGCCGTGGCTCATCTCGTGCCCGGCGACGTCCAGCGAGGTCAGCGGGGTCCAGCCCTGGGAGGGGTCACCGTCGCCGTACGTCATGCAGAAGCAGGAGTCCTGCCAGAACGCGTTGACGTAGTTGGTGCTGTAGTGCACCCGGCTGTAGGCGGCCACACCGTCGTTGCGGATGCCGTTCCGGCCGAAGGTGTTCTTGTAGTAGTCCCAGGTCTCGGCCGCGCCGTAGGCCGCGTCGGCGGCGGTGGTCTGGCGGTTGGACAGGGTGCCGTCGCCGAAGACGTTCGAGGCATTGGTGACCAGGGTGCCGGTGCCGCTGGTGCCACCGTTCAGGTCGTAGGTCTTGTGACCGCCCCGGGCGCCGTCGTTGAGCTGGTAGGTGCCGCTGGAGAGGGTGGTGCCCACCGCGACGGAGCCGGAGTGGAAGGTGTTGCCGGTGCCGTCGGTCTGGATGGCGTCCCACGCGTCGCGGACCGCGCCGGTGGTGGCGTCGACCAGCACGTTCAGCTGGCTGGGGGTGCCGTCGGCGCGGACCCCGCTGACGACGACCTGGTAGGCGAGCGCCGTGCCGTTGGCGGCGGCGTCGTAGACGAGCTGGCTGCCGTCGACCTTGGTGCCGGTGGCGGTGGAGGCGGCCAGCGCGATGCGGCCGGCGGCCGCGGCGCTGATCGTGGCCTTGGCGCCCCGGGTGGGGGCCACGGCCAGGGTCTGGCTGGCGCCCCGCCAGGTGTTGCCCTTGCCCAGGTGCACGACCGTGTCGCCGCCCAGGACCGGCCGGCCGTCCTGGTAGCGGTGCACGCGGACGTGCTCGGTGCCGTCGGCGTCGGTGAGGACGTTCTGGAGGGTGAAGCTCTGACCGTCGGCGACGAGCGCGCTGCCCGCGTGGGCCTTGAGCTGGGCCACCGCGCGGGTGAACGCGTCAGCGGAGGTGGCGGGCGCGGCGGAGGCCGTGGCCGGCAGCGTGCCGGCCGCGGCCAGCAGCGCGGCCGTGGCCAGCCCGCCGAGGAGAGTGGTACGACGCATGAAGTTCCTACCTTCACTAGGACTGCCGGTCCGGGGGGTGCCGACCGACGGTGACCCGCCGGTCGTGGACACGACGGATCAGGCCCGCCTCCGCGGGTGACGAGGGCGTGGCGGCGCAGCACGGATCGATGAAGGAAAGATCCTCGATGCGCTGTTGCACATTCTTGCGCCAGGCGACCCTTGTCTGTCACGACTTGCGACCAAGATTTTTTCCACGACTTTTCGCACCCCGTTCACCGCCAGGCGAAGCGACCGTGGTCACCGCGGATCCCTCGCCCGCCGAGCCGGGTCGGCCGTCCGGCCGACCGACCCCCGCTCACGGTTGTAACCTGGGGAAATGGCTTCCCCGCAGGTCGCCGGGACGGATCGGGCCGCGCCGAGCCGGCCGCTGCTCGCCGGTGGCCTGCTACTCGGCTCCGGGCTGATCGACATCGTCACCGAGTACGCCAACACCCGGGCGGACTGGTTCACGGTGGTGGCGCGGCAGAGCGTCTACCGGATCGACATCACCGGCTGGGCATGGCTGCACATCGCCGTCGGCGCGGCGGTCACCGTCGCCGGGCTGCTGGTGTTCTCCGGACGGCGGGCCGCGGTCCGGTTCGCCATCGCGGCCAGCGTCCTGGCGATCGCCATCGAGGTGCTCCTCTTCCCGTACGCGCCGATCCGGTGCGTGCTGGTGGTGGCGTTCAACGGCACGGCCATCCGGCTGCTGGTCCGACACCGGCGCGACCGGCACCCGTAGCGCCGGCGCCCGATCGGGACGCCCGGCTCAGCGGGTCTCGCAGATGCGGCCGGAGAAGGCCGGGTCGTCCTCCCGGGTCCCCGCCACAACGGGTTGACGCCCAGCGCAAGCGGAGGAGGCTGCCACCCGGCGCCCAACCGCTGCAGCAGGCGGTACTCCCGTCGCGGCTCGTCGATGGGCTTCCCGGCCAGGAAGTCCACCACCCCCGCGTCGACGGCCTGCCGGCCGAGCAGCCCGCCGTGGAAGGCGGGCACCTGGAAGACCGGGATCCGGCTGTACTGACCGGGCGGCGCCTCGGCGGCGCTGACCGTCGGTAGGAACGCGATCATGCGCACCCCGGGTACGGGGCAGAGGGTACGGTTGCGATAGAACGGCGCCTCGGTGAGGACGGAGCGGACGAAGGGCTGGTCGGGTTGGCTCTTCACCTCCTCGGGCAGGTCCGCCAGCGCGAAGATCGCCCGCAGTTCCCAGCCGGTGACCACCCCCCAGCCGCTGTGACCCGGGGGCGGGTAGTAGGCGCGGCCCGGCTGGACCAGCGGGCTGAACAGCAGCACCGCGTCCACCGGGGACGGCTTCGGCCATCGCTCCAGGTACATGCGCGCCACCATGGCGCCCTCGCTCTGCCCCAGCAGGGCCACCGGCCGCCCGGTACGCCGGTGCAGCGCCTCGACGTGCGCCGCGAGCAGGGCCGCGCTGCTGTCCACCGACCGGTGAGTGTCCCTCGGGAGGTACGGCACGGGCCGGCCCTGACCGTCGAGCCCCTGGTAGGAGAACCGTTCGACCTGCGGATCCGCGGGCGGTCGTCCGTCCCAGCTCGAATCGTGCCCGGCGATGACGATCACCGCGTGCGGGACCCGATCCGGCAACGGCTCGGCGATGATCGGGGGACGCCACTCAACCGGCCGCTTCGACACCAGATGGATCAACGAATGCGCCCAGACCACGCCGACCGTGGTCAGCACGATCGCGACGGGCGTCACCGGCACGCGCGGCCAGCGGAGGCGTGCGGGCTGTGCGGCTGCCGCCACGGTCTGCCGCCAGAGAAGGCCGTTCGCCACCCCGCAGAGCGCAGCCACCGGAACCGGCCACCAGCCCGGGACGCTCTCGATGACAGCGGCGGTGAGGGTGAGCAGGGCGAAGTTGAGCAGCGACCAGCCGAGCAGTTCGATGGTGGGCAGACCCCGCCACCACTTCGCCACTACCCCAGCCCGCTGCAGGAACGGGGCCAGCACCAGCATCGGGACGAGCGAGGCGAGCAGGAACCAGGAGAGCGCGACCGTGGAGAACGCGACCGAGAGCGCCGCCCACGGGGAGATGATCACCGCGGCGAGCGCGCCGACCGCCAGGTTCCGCTTCACCAGCCAGCTGAACGCGGGACGGTCCACGTCCTCGGGCCAGGCCAACGCGGTCAGGCCGGCCGACAGCAGGCCCCGGAACGCGACGAGTGCCAGCAGGCCGAACCCGAACGACCACCACGAGTCGTGGTAGACCAGCAGCCAGCGCAGGTCCTGGTAGGAGTCGTACGGCCAGACCGCGGTCACCTGGGGAGCCAGGCCCCGGGCGGCGTGGAATCCGATCCCGACCAGGATCGCCGCCTCCAGCACCGGCGGCAGCACGGCGACGACGAGCAACATCGCCAACCGGCTACGGGTCCAGTCCACCGCCGCTCCTCGCGCCCTCGGTTCCACGGCTCCTTGCAGGATCTCCCGGGATCCGCGGGCTCGGTGCCGGAATCGGCGGACCGCGAGCTGTACGGAAGGTCAGCGGACGGCCCCGCTGCGCGAGCACGGCGAACGCAAGGTGGCGTCCGCCGCGCCGCGTGGCAACCTGTCGCGTCCTCGGGCATGTCGGCCGCGGGTCCGGTCAGCGGGCCTGGCAGACGCGGCCGGTGAAGGCCGGGTCGGCCTCGCGGGTGGCCGACCAGATCGGGTTGACCGACAGCGCGAGCGGGGGCGGCTGCCAGGCGGCGCCCAACCGCTGCAGCAGGCGGTACTCCCGTCTCGGCCGGTCGATCTCGTCGCCGGCGAGGAAGTCGACCACGCGGGCCTCAGCAGCCCGCCGGCCGAGCAGGCCCCCGTGAAAGGCGGGCAGCTGAAAGACCGGGATCTGGCTGTACTCGCCGGGCGGCGCCTCGACCGCGCTGACCGTCGGCAGGAACGCGATCATGCGTACCCCGGGCACCGGGCAGAGCGTGCGGTTGCGCAGGAACGGCGCATCGACGAGGACCGAGCGGACGAACGGCTGGTCCGGGTCGCTCTTCACCTTCTGCGGCACGTTTGCCAGCGCGAAGATCCCCCGGAGCTCCCAGCCCACGGCCAGTCCCCAGCCGCTGTGTCCCGGGGGCGGATAGTAGGCGCGCCCCGGCTGTACCAGCGGGCTGAACAGCATCACCGCCTCCACCGGGGACGGCTTCGGCCACTTCTCCAGGTACATCCGCGCCACCATGGCGCCCTCGCTCTCCCCGAGCAGCGCGACGGGCCGGCCGGTACGCCGGTGCAGCGCCTCGACGTGCGCCGCGAGCAGGGCCGCGCTGGAGCCGAGCGACTGATGGGTGTCCCTCGGCCCGTACGGCAGCGGCCTGCCCTGCCCGTCGAGCCCGCGGTAGGAGAAGCGCTCGACCCGCGGATCGTCCGACGGCCGTCCGTCCCAGCGCGAATCGTGCCCGGCGATCGCGATCAGCGCCTGCGGGACCCGGTCCGGCAGTGGCTGGGAGATCACCGGAGGACGCCACTCCTTCGGCCCGCTGACCACGAGCCCGAACAGCGACTGCCACCCCACCGCGGCCGCCATGGTGAGCAGGATCGCGATCGGTGCCACCGGGACCCGCGGCCAGCGGATCCGCCGGGGCAGCGCGGCCGCGGCCACGGTCTGCCGCCAGAGCAGCGCGTTCGCCGCCCCGGTCACGACGGCCACCGCGACCGGCCACCACCCCGGGACGCTCACGATGAAGGCCGCGGCGACGGTGAGCAGTACGAAGTTCAGCAACGACCAGCCGAGCAGTCTGGCCGTGGGCAGACCCCGCCACCAGTGCCGGACCACCCCGGCCCGCTGGAGGAACGGGGTGAGCAGCAGCATCGGAATCAGCGAGGCGAGCAGGTACCAGGAGAGCGCGACGGTGGAGAACGCGACCGAGAGCGCGGCCCACGGCGAGATGATCACCGCGGCGAGCGCGGCCACCTCCAGGTTCCGCCTGAGCAGCCATGGGAACGAAGGGCGGTCCACGCCCGCGGGCCAGGCCAGCGCGGTCAGCCCGGCCGACAGCACGCCCCGGAACGCGATCAGGGCCAGCAGGCCGAGCAGGAACGACCACCAGGAGTTGTGGTAGACCAGCAGCCAGCGCAGGTCGTGGTAGGAGTCGTACGGCCAGACGGCGGTGACCTGAGGGGGCAGGCCGCGGGCGCCGTGGAATCCGATCCCCATCAGCACGGCGGCCTCCAGCACCGGGGGCAGCACAGCGAGGGTCAGCAGCCCGGCCCATCGGCCACCTGACGAAGTCACGGTCGCTCCTCGCGCCCGGAAACTGGGCTACCTGCATGTTCTCGCGGATGGGCGCGGGCGGGGCCGGAATGGGGACGATCCGGTGACGGACCGCGCACGTGCCGTTCCGCTGAGCCAGGGTCCCCGAGGTGGTGGCGTGGCGTCCGCCGCGTCGCGTGGCAACCTGTCGCATCCCTCGGGCAGGATGCTCCTCGTGCGCCGCGACCGAGACGACCAGCTGACCGGAGTCCGCCGATGACCGACGACCTGCTCGACGGCCCGGGCGAGGCGGTCGGCCGGGTGCTCGGCACCGCCGACGCCACCCCGCTGACGTTCTGGACCGCCGTCTCCCCCGGCAGCTACCTCCAGCTCGACGACGTGGTGGTCACCCGCCGCGAGCTGCCCGACCGGGAACCGGTGACCATCGCCGGCGTGGTGACCCAGGTCCGCGCCCGTCACGAGGGCGCCCAGTTCGACTCCGACGTCTTCGCCATCGCCGACGGCACCCTCCCGGCGCAGGTGCAGGAGGCCGCCGAGGTGACCACCACGCGGGTCGACCCCGAGCTCTACGTGCCGCCCACCCCGGGGGCGGTGGTGCACCGGGCCGAGGGGGACGCCCGCGCCCGGGCGCTGCACTTCGACCGGATGGAACGGCGCATCCCGATGGGCATGGGCCGCGACGGCGTCCCGGTCTACCTCAACGCCGACTTCCTCGACGGCAGCCGGGGCGCGCACGTCTCCATCTCCGGCATCTCCGGGGTGGCCACCAAGACCAGCTTCGCCACGTTCCTGCTCTACTCCGTCTTCCGCTCCGGCGTGCTGGGCGGCGACGCGGTCAACGCCAAGGCGCTGATCTTCAACGTCAAGGGTGAGGACCTGCTCTTCCTCGACCACCCCAACACCCGGCTCGACGACGCCACCCGGGCCGGGTACGCGAAGCTCGGGCTGGACGCCGGCGCCTTCCCCGACGTGCGGGTGTACGCGCCGCCCCGGGTCGGCGACTCCTCCGGCACGCCGGACGTGAGCAGCCGCCTGACGGGGGTGGACAGCTTCTACTGGACGCTGAGCGAGTTCTGCGCCGACCGGCTGCTGCCGTACGTCTTCGCCGACGCCGACGACGAGCGCCAGCAGTACACGATGGTGGTCCACTCGGTCGCCGCCCACCTGGCCCGGTACGCCCAGCCCGCCGACGGTGGGGTCAGCGTCGACGGCACTCGGCTCGGTTCGTACGCCGATCTGGTCGACCACATCGTCGAGCAGCTCAACGACGACGAGACCCGGAGCGACTGGGCCGGTAGCGCGGTCGGCCTGGGCACGGTCAACGCGTTCGCCCGCCGGCTGATCGGCAGCAAGAAGGACCTGGGCCGGCTGATCCGGGGCGACCTGGCCACCCGCCGCCCGCACAGCATCAACACCGCCGAGAGTGCCCAGGTCACCGTCGTCGACCTGCACAACCTGCCGGACCGCGCCCAGCGCTTCGTGGTCGGCGTGACGCTCAAGAGCGAGTTCGAACGCAAGGAGAAGGCCGGCACTGCCAAGCCGCTGCTCTTCGTCGTCCTGGACGAGCTCAACAAGTACGCCCCGCGCGAGGGCTCCTCCCCGATCAAGGAGGTGCTGCTGGACATCGCCGAGCGGGGCCGTTCGCTCGGCGTGATCCTGGTCGGCGCGCAGCAGACGGCGAGCGAGGTGGAGCGGCGGATCGTCACCAACTCGGCGATCCGGGTGGTCGGCCGGCTCGACCCGGCCGAGGCGTCCCGCCCGGAGTACGGCTTCCTCCCGCCGGCCCA
>JBARAE010000260.1:0-2549 GCA_049791715.1 Micromonospora sp. | reverse complement strand
CCACCGGCACGTGCGGCCGGGCCCCCGGGGCGAGCGCCAGATGCCGGCGCAGGATCGGCGGGCGGTCGGCGGCAGGCACCTCCACCAGCTGGACCGCCTCCCGCCGGCCGTGCCGCAGCACCGCCCGGCCGCCCGCGGCGCGTACGTTGGCCACCCAGTTCGCGCGCTCGCCGAGCATCGCCACCAGGTACCGCTCGCCGTCGTGATCCGCCACCACCAGGGGCAGCGCCACCGTCCGGCCGGTACGTCGACCCGGCACCTCGAGCGTCACCCAGTGCCGGGGCGCCAGCCCGGCTGCGTACTGGCCGGCCGAGAGGCGGTTGAGCAGGCGGGCCAGCGCGTTCGGCCGACCGCCCCGGTACATCCATCTCACGTGCCGGTACCAGACCCCGGCGCGGTACCGGTCACCGGTCGCGGCCATGGGAACCTCCTCGATCCGCCCAGCGCTGCCACCCTCCATTGAGCCGTTGCCCCGGCCCGCCCGACAGGGCCGACCGGCACCACCTGGCCGGGCCGCCGGGGCACCGGCGGTCGGGAATGAGGGACTGTGCCGACCCGGGTGGCGAACTAGGTTGATCCGATGCACCCCATCGCCTGCGTCCTGCTCGTGGACCCCGCCGGTCGACTGCTCGTCCAGCTCCGCGACGAGCACGCGCCGCACCACCCGAATGTCTGGGGCCTGCCCGGCGGGCACTGGGAGCCGGGCGAGACCATCGACGAGACGGCGGTCCGGGAGCTGCGGGAGGAGACCGGGCTGCGCCCGGAGGGCGTGCTCCGGCCCTTCGCCACGCAGGAGCTCCCGGAGCTGGGCCGGGTGAAGCACTACTTCGACGGCGCGACCCGGGCCCGTCAGGAGGACGTGGTGGTGGGTGAGGGGGCCGCGATCATCTTCGTCCCCGCCGACGAGCTGTTCGACGGGCGGCCATACACCCCGGGCACGGCGGAGCTGCTGACCCGCTTCCTGGCCTCCCCGGAGTACGCCCGCCTGGCCGCCGCCGGCTGAGATCAGCCGGTCGGCCGGCCGGTTCTCCGCGCCCGGTCCGGGTGTCCCATCGGCACGATGCGCCGGTCGCCGGAGCCGGTGATGGCGGCGAGCGGCCCGGTGGCCAGGGCGACGAACCGGGCCATCGCCGGGCGACCCTGCCGCCGCAGCAGCCGGGGGCCGATGTCCCGCATCACCGTGGTCAGGGCCGGGAGCGGCCGGCCGAACAGGGTCAGCTCGTGGATCAGCCCGGCGGCGTTCAACCGCAGCAGCTGCGCCTCCTCGACCTCCTCCCGGCTGGTCCGGGCGTGGAAGAAGAGCGCCCGGGTGTCGCCGGTGCCGACCGAGGTGTGGAACCGGATCCCGGTCAGCACCTCGAAAGCGGCGGCGAGGACGTCGCCGACCTGGTCCCGGCCACGGAACCGGAACTGGGCGGTGAGCGGCGAGATCAGCTCCACGTCGGGCGCCAGGCATTCAACCGCCTCGTCGGCCGCACCGCGTTCGGCGGCGGCGCGCCAGGCCGCGATCGTCGCGTCGTACCGGTCGGTGTCGTCGGCCTGCATGGCAGCCTCCCGTCCGGGGCGCTCCCCACGGCACCCCGGCTCATGCTGTCACTCCGGGCGGCAGCCGGCTGTCCCGTCGCGGGTCCTCCGGTCGGTCCCACACTGTCCGCGGCGGCGGCGTCGCGCCCGGCGGTGACGGGCGCCACCGGCGGGTGGCGACCCTGACCACTGCCGCCCCCGCCGGTTCGGCGCACCATGGGTGGGTCGGTGCGGCGGAGGAGGCGGAGATGGCGCGGTGGGGCTGGTTCCCCGAGGCCGCGGGGCGGCTCAAGCGGGGCTGGCTGCCGGTGCTGGAGGCGACCCTGGCGGCCACCGTCGCCTGGGTGCTCGCCACCCGGCTGGTGGGCCACCCGCAGCCCTTCTTCGCCCCGGCCGCCGCGTTGATCGTCCTCGGTCAGGCCCGCGGCCAGCGGATGCGCCGGGCGGTCGAGGTGGTGCTGGGCGTGGCGGCCGGAGTGCTCGTCGCCGACGTGGTCGTCCAGGCGCTCGGTCCGCGGACCACCTGGACCGTCTTCACCGTCATTCTGCTCACCGTCGCCCTGGCCGTGGCCATCGGCGCCAGCTCGGTGACCGTGGTGCAGGCCGCCGTCTCCGCGCTGTACCTGGTGGTGGTCGCCCCGCCCACCGAGTCGCTGGTCCCGTTCCGGTTCGTCGACGCGTTGATCGGCGGTGCGGTGGCCGTGGTGGCGAGCCAGCTCATCGACGCCCGGCGGCCGCTCGCCCCGCTGGTCGCCGAGTTCCGGCACACCTTCGAGGAGCTGGCCGCGGTGCTCGACGAGATCGCCGTCGCCCTCGACCACGGCGACGAGGCGGGGGCCCTGACCGCGCTGGACCGGGCCCGGCACGCGGACGCCGCGGTGGAGCGGCTCCGCGGTGCCGTGCTCGCCGCCGGCGAGGCGCTCCGGCTCAACGTGCGTCGGCGCCAGCACCTCGGACGGCTGCGCTCCGTCGAGGGCTCGATCCGGCAGATCGACTACGCGGTCCGCAACGTGCGGGTGCTCGCC
>JBARAE010000259.1:0-6033 GCA_049791715.1 Micromonospora sp. | reverse complement strand
GGGGAGCTGGCCGTCGGGTCCGTGCTCAGTGCGTACCGTCCGAGTTGTTCGACGCGCCGCCCACCGACGCACCGTCGGCCTGGGCCTGCGCCTTGAGCTTCTCCTTCTCGGCCGGGGTGAGCACCGGCGGCTCGGTGGAGGGCTGACGCTTGCCGAAGCCGTGGTACGGGGCCATCGGCGGGCGCTTCACCACCCGCGCGCAGATCCGGGCCATGTCGGCGGTGGAGAGGGTCTCCTTCTCCATCAGCTCCAGGACCATGTTGTCCAGGATGTCCCGGTACTCGACCAGGATCTCCCAGGCCTCGTCGTGGGCCAGCTCGACCAGCGCCCGCATCTCGGCGTCGATCTCGGCGGCGACGGAGTCCGAGTAGTCCCGCTCGTGGCCCATGTTGCGGCCGAGGAACGGCTCGTCGCCGCTGGTGCCGTACTTGATCGCACCGAGCTTGGAGCTCATGCCGTACTGGGTGATCATCGCGCGGGCCAGCTGGGTGGCCTTCTCGATGTCGTTGCCGGCGCCGGTGGTCGGCTCGTGGAAGACCAGTTCCTCCGCGGCCCGGCCGCCCAGCGCGTACGCCAGAGTGTCGATCATCTCGGCGCGGGTCTGGGTGTACTTGTCCTCCGTGGGGAGGACCAGCGTGTGGCCCAGCGAGCGACCGCGGGACAGGATCGTCACCTTGTGCACCGGCGCGGCGTGCGGCAGCGCCCAGGCGACCAGCGCGTGCCCACCCTCGTGGTACGCGGTGATCTTCTTCTCCTGGTCGCTCATCACCCGGGTCCGGCGCTGCGGACCCGCGATCACCCGGTCGATCGACTCCTCCAGGGAGTCGTTGCTGATCGCCCGCTGCTCCTTGCGGGCGGTGAGCAGTGCCGCCTCGTTGATCACGTTGGCCAGGTCGGCGCCGCTGAAGCCGGGGGTACGCCGGGCGACCGAGTCGAGGTCGACGTCGGGCGTGAACGGCTTGCCCTTGGCGTGCACCCGCAGGATCGCCTTGCGGCCCTCCATGTCGGGGGCGTCGACCGGGATCTGCCGGTCGAAGCGGCCCGGACGCAGCAGCGCCGGGTCGAGGATGTCCGGCCGGTTGGTGGCGGCGATCAGGATGACGCCGCCCTTGGTGTCGAAGCCGTCCATCTCGACGAGGAGCTGGTTGAGCGTCTGCTCCCGCTCGTCGTGGCCACCGCCCATGCCGGCACCGCGGTGCCGGCCGACGGCGTCGATCTCGTCGACGAAGACGATCGCCGGGGCGTTCGACTTGGCCTGCTCGAAGAGGTCGCGGACCCGGCTGGCGCCGACACCGACGAACATCTCCACGAAGTCCGAGCCGGAGATCGAGTAGAACGGCACGCCGGCCTCACCGGCGACCGCTCGGGCGAGCAGGGTCTTACCGGTACCGGGCGGGCCGAAGAGCAGCACGCCCTTCGGGATCTTGGCGCCGAGGGCCTGGTACTTCGCCGGGTTCTGCAGGAAGTCCTTGATCTCGTGGAGCTCCTCGACGGCCTCGTCGGCCCCGGCCACGTCGGCGAACGTGGTCTTCGGCGTGTCCTTGGTGATCATCTTCGCCTTGGACTTGCCGAAGTTGAGCACCCGCGAGCCGCCGCCCTGCATCTGCGACATGAAGAACAGCAGCAGAAGCACCAGCAGCGCGATCGGCAGCAGGTTGACCAGCAGGCTGACCCAGATGCTGTCCGAGGAGACCTTGGCGTCGGCGGGGCCGGTGACCCGGTTGGCCGCCTTGGCGTCGAGGACCTCCTTCCAGACCTCGTCGCCCACCTGGTACGGGAACTGGGCCTCGATCTTGTCGGTCGTGGTATCGCCGAACTTGGTCTTCTGGGCCAGGTCGAGCTGGAGCGTCTGCTCCTTGTCCTGGAAGACGACCTTCTCGATCTTCGCGGTGTGAAGCTGGTCGAGCGCCACCGACGTGTCCACGCGGTGGTAACTCGGGCCAGCGGTGAAGAGTTGACTGAGCACAACGGCGCCGAGGATGACCAGGATGATCCAGACCACCGGTCGGCGGAAGAAACGCGTACGTTCCATGCTGTTGTCGGGCATCGAGACGCCCGCATCCTCCTGATCGACGTCCTGACCGTCTGAATGGTGTCGCCGCCTCGAGCGGCGGCCGGAGCCGCCGTGCGGGCCGGCCTCGACCCCGAAGCGCGAAAAGTGCCGCGCCGCGGTCATTCGACGGTACACCGTTCGTGCCAGATCTGAGCTTGCGAGCCCAGCACTTACGCGCACGGCGAACCGGGGTTTCAGCCGGCGTGGCGGGGAGTCCGCACCCGGCCCCCGACCGCCCGGTCACGCGGTGCGAGGGGTCGGGCGGGGAGATTGCCTCCACGGCCACCGACACCTACCGTAGTCCGATCGGCTGAGAGTCCGCTGAACGTCCGCTTGACGTCCACCGATACCCGCAGGTCGGGCGCGGCAGCTCAGGCCCGGGCGTAGACCTCGGGCTTGAGCACCCCGACGTAGGGCAGTTCGCGGTAGCGCTCGCCGAAGTCCAGGCCGTAGCCGACCACGAACTCGGTCGGGATGTCGAAGCCGACGTACTTCACCGGGACCTGCACCTTGATCGCGTCCGGCTTGCGGAACAGAGCGACCACCTCGACGCTCGCCGCCGAGCGCGACTCCAGGTAGCGCAGCAGCCAGGAGAGGGTCAGGCCGGAGTCGACGATGTCCTCGACGACCACCACGTGCCGGCCGGCGATGTCCCGGTCCAGGTCCTTGAGGATCCGGACCACCCCGGAGGAGGTGGTGCCCTGGCCGTACGACGAGACGGCCATGAACTCCAACTCGGCGGGGGGACCCTGCCGGCCGAGGGCGCGGGCGAAGTCGGCCATGAACATGACCGCACCCTTGAGGACGCAGACGAGCAGCAGCCCGTCGACGTCGGCGTAGTCCGCGGAGACCTGCTTGGCCAGTTCCGCGGTCTTCTCACGGATCTGCGCCTCGGAAATGATCACGTGGTCGATGTCGGCGTCGTACCAGGAGCCGTCAGCCATGCTCCTAGCCTGCCGTACGCCCGAAGGGCTCCGTCGGCGGGGCCGCCCCTTTTGGCGCGGTCCCGCCGGGGATTATCGACTCGTAAAGGGCAATTCACCTCAGCAGGTGCGGGACCGCCAACGGCGGCCGTCGTCGGTCGGCTTCCAGTCGGCGGAGTCGCGACTGTCGGCGGTCAGCCCGAGGGCGGAGGCGACGACGAGGAACAGCAGGAGGAGCAGGAGCAGGACAACGGCCATGGCGGCGCTCGCTTTCGCGTGGTTGTGGTCGGTTTCGCCGCCGGTGCGCACCGGACTGAGACCAGTCTGCGACCGTCCACGCCGCACGGACAGTGGCAGGAATGCCATTGAGCATGGATTTCCTGCCACGCCTGCGGTTACCCTCGTCACATGCTGCGTTCCGTCGCCGTCGTCGCCCTGGAGCAGGTGGCCGCCTTCGAGCTCGGCGTCCTCGCCGAGGTTTTCGGCACCGACCGCACCGCCGACGGTTTCCCGGGCTACCGCTTCGACGTGTGCACCGTTGACGGCGGCCCGGTCCGCACCCGGTCCGGCTTCCTCCTCACCCCGCACGCCGACCTGACCCCGCTGGAGGACGCGGACCTGGTCGCCGTACCGGCCCACGCAGAGGGGACGGCCGTCCCCGTGCCCGTGCTGGAGGCGCTGCGCCGGGCCGCCGACCGGGGCGCCTGGCTGCTGAGCGTCTGCTCCGGCGCCTTCGTACTCGGCGAGGCGGGCCTGCTCGACGGCCGGGACTGCACCACCCACTGGCGCTACGTCGACGAGCTCCAACGCCGGCACCCGGCGGCCCGCGTGCAGTGCAACTCCCTCTACGTGCAGGACGGCCGACTGCTCACCAGCGCCGGCACCGCCGCCGGGATCGACGCCTGCCTACACCTGGTCCGCCAGGAGCACGGCTCCGCGACGGCCACCCGGCTGGCCCGCCGGATGGTCGTACCACCGCACCGTGACGGCGGCCAGTCGCAGTACGTCGAGGCGCCCATCCCGAAGGCGCCCGAGGCCCCGACCCTGGAGCCGGTGCTGGAGTGGCTGATGGGCCACCTGGACCGGACGGTGACCGTGGAGGAGTTGGCCGCTCGGGCCGGCATGGCGCCGCGGACCTTCGCCCGCCGGTTCCGGGCCGAGACCGGCACCACCCCGCACGACTGGCTGACCAGTCAGCGCGTGCTGCTGGCCCGGCGGCTGCTGGAGGAGACCCGGCTGAGCGTGGAGACCGTTGCCGACCAGGCCGGCTTCGGCGACGCGGCGGCGCTGCGGCACCACTTCACCCGCCGGGTCGGCACCACCCCGCACGCCTACCGGACGACCTTCCGGGAACGCGTCGAGGTCTGATCACCACCCGAGCATCGCGCCGTCGACCCGGGACTCCGAGCCCGCCACGTACCCGCCGGAGCCGTGCCGCCAGATCGCCTGGCCGTACCCGAAGACGGCCGGCTCCTCCGCGACGGTGACCTGGTGTCCGCGCGCCCGCAGTCCCGCGACCAGGTCGCGGTCCGCCGCCAGCTCCGGTTCCACCAGCACCGAACGCCCGGCGTGCCAGTACCAGCGCGGCGTGTCCAGCGCCGCCTGTGGGTCCCGCCCGGCGTCGAGGGCAGCGGAGACCAGCTGCACGTGCCCCTGCGGCTGCATGTGCCCGCCCATCACCCCGAACGGGCCGACCGGCTCGCCGCCCCGGGTGAGGAAGCCCGGGATGATGGTGTGGAACGGCCGCTTGTCCGGCGCGACCACGTTCGGGTGCGCCGGGTCCAGGCGGAAGCCGGTGCCCCGGTTCTGCAGCGCGAAGCCGTGGCCGGAGAGCACCACGTGCGAGCCGAAGGCCAGGTACGTCGACTGGATGAGGCTGACCATCATGCCGCCGGAGTCGGCGGTGCAGAGATAGACGGTGCCGCCCCGCTCCGGGTCGCCGCGTACCCGGGGTCGAGCAGGGCCGCCGTGGGCACGTCCGCGCGCTCGGGATCGGCGACGTACGCGTGCGCGTCGGCGAAGCCGAGCTTGACCGCCTCGATCTGCCCGTGCAGCCGCTCCTCCGCCGACAGCGCGGCGACGTCCACCCCGTCGAGGATGTTCAACGCCAGCAACGCCGCCAGGCCCTGCCCGTTCGGCGGCAGTTCCCACACCTCGTGCCCGCGGTACCGGGCGTTCACCGGCGCCACCCAGGTCGAGGTGTGCCGGGCCAGGTCGTCGCCGGTGATGAGCCCGCCGGTCCGGGCCGCCCGATGCCGCTCCCCCACCCGCCGTGTCCAGCCGGGCGGCCGACCGGCAGGTGCCCGACCACGTCCTTTGCTCTGCTGCAGCCCACGCAACACTCAGCCCTCCCCGGTGTTGCCTCCGCTGCAGCAGAGCAAAGCGTGTGTGGGAGGTATGCGCGGCGACGGCCGGCCGCCGGAGTCGGCGTGGTCAGCCGCGGTCGAGAGGGGTGAGTCGGCCGTCGCGGCGGACCACGGGCAGCCCGCCCGGCAGGTGCGCCTCGCCCTGTCCACGCCAAGCAGTGACCAGGGCGTCCAGCGCGGCGACGTGCCGGTGCGACAGCGCGGCCGGCGAGGCGCCCAGTTCCCGTGCCCACAGGTGCAGCACGCGGGTCCGTACCGCCACGGGCAGCACGGCCAGCGCTTCGACCGAGAGACCGCCGTCCGGTGAGCGGGCGTCGCTGAGCGACCTGGCGGCCAGATCGTCCAGGGCGGCGGTGTCCGCGGCCACCAGACGGGCGGTCCGCGCCAGGTTGTCCACCACCCGCGGGCCCAGCGTCCGCACCAGGACCGGCAGCACGTCGGCCCGTACCCGCGCCCGGGCGTACGCCGGGTCGACGTTGTGCGGATCCTCCCAGGGGGTCAGTCCGAGCGCGGCGCACGCCTTCCGGGTCTCCTGCCGGCCGACGTCGAGCAGCGGCCGCAGCAGTGGTACGCCGTCCAACTCCCGCCGCTCCGGCATGCCGGCCAGGCCGCGCGGGCCGGCGACCCGGGCGAGCGCGAGCAGCACCGTCTCGGCCTGGTCGTCGCGGGTGTGGCCGAGCAGCAGCGCGGC
>JBARAE010000258.1:0-6539 GCA_049791715.1 Micromonospora sp. | reverse complement strand
TGGTCGACGGCGTGGACCACGACGTACGCGCCGGGGAGACGATCGAGTTCCACGCCGACCGGGAACACGGCTACCGCAACGACGGCGACGAGCCGGCGCGGCTGGTGATGGTGGTGGTCACCCCGTCGGGCGAATGGGACCGGCGGACCCGCTCACGCCGACCGCGCCCGGAGTAGCCCCGGGCGCGGTCGAGGTGGGACTCAGGCCGACTTCTCCTCGCGCTCCCGGCGCGCACGGCGACCGGTGAACTCGCGGGGCACGATCGTCGGGTTGACGTTCTCCAGGACCACCTCGCGGGTGATCAGCACCCGGGCGGCGTCGGGGTTGCTCGGCACCTCGTACATCACGGAGAGCAGGACCTCTTCCATGATCGCCCGCAATCCCCGGGCGCCGGTGCCGCGCAGCATGGCCTGGTCGGCGATCGCCTCCAGCGCGGGCTGCTCGAACTCCAGCTCCACGCCGTCCAGCTCGAAGAGGCGCTGGTACTGCCGGACGAGCGCGTTGCGCGGCTCGGTCAGGATCCGCACCAGCGCCGAACGGTCCAGGCTACGCACGTTCGTGATCACCGGGAGGCGGCCGATGAACTCCGGGATCAGCCCGAACTTGAGCATGTCCTCCGGCATGACCTGGCTGAAGATGTCGTCCGCCGAACGCTCGGAGACCGACCGCAGTCGGGCGCCGAAGCCAGTGCCGCCGGAGCCGGTGCGGGCCTCGATGATCTGGTCGAGCCCGGCGAACGCGCCACCGCAGATGAACAGCACGTTGGTGGTGTCGATCTGGATGAACTCCTGGTGCGGGTGCTTGCGCCCGCCCTGCGGCGGCACGTTGGCGACCGTACCCTCCAGCATCTTCAGCAGTGCCTGCTGGACGCCCTCGCCGGAGACGTCCCTGGTGATCGACGGGTTCTCCGACTTACGGGCGATCTTGTCGACCTCGTCGATGTAGATGATCCCGGTCTCAGCGCGCTTGATGTCGTAGTCGGCCGCCTGGATCAGCTTGAGGAGGATGTTCTCCACGTCCTCGCCGACGTACCCCGCCTCGGTGAGGGCCGTGGCGTCGGCGATCGCGAAGGGGACGTTCAGCATCCGGGCCAGGGTCTGCGCCAGGTGGGTCTTGCCGCACCCCGTCGGCCCGAGCAACAGGATGTTGGACTTGGCCAGCTCGACGGCGTCGCTGCTGGAACCAGGCGCGCCGGCCGCCTCGGCCTGGATCCGCTTGTAGTGGTTGTAGACCGCGACCGCGAGCGCCTTCTTGGCCTGGTCCTGGCCCACCACGTAGTTGTCCAGGAACTGGCAGATCTCCATCGGCTTGGGAAGCTCTTCCCACTTCACCTCGCCGGACTCGGCCAGCTCCTCCTCGATGATCTCGTTGCAGAGATCGATGCACTCGTCGCAGATGTAGACCCCAGGCCCCGCGATGAGCTTCTTGACCTGCTTCTGCGACTTGCCACAGAAGGAGCACTTCAGTAGGTCGCCGCCGTCACCGATCCGTGCCACCTACGTTCTCCCTGCACTCGTCGGCCGGAACGCCGGCCCTGACCTGCGGGCGCCGGGCGCCCGTCCGTCTGTCGTGTGACCCCGCCGGTCCGACCCAGCGAAGCGGTACAGACCCGACGTTACCCGCTGGCGGAGCTTTCTCCGACCCCCAAAACGGGTGTGTCAGAGGTCGGCCGGGAACGAGCGCCCCCGACCGACCCCCGACCTGGTGCTTCTCAGCTCGCGGAGTGGGCCGCGAGCAGACCCTTCTTGCGGCTGGTCAGGATCGTGTCGACCAGCCCGTACTCCTTGGACTCCTCGGCCGTCATGATCTTGTCCCGGTCGATGTCCTTGCGAACCTGCTCCATCGGGCGGTTGCAGTGCCGGGAGAGCATCTCCTCCAGCTGGGTCCGCATCCGCAGGATCTCGCGCGCCTGGATCTCGATGTCCGAGCCCTGGCCGTAGCCGCCCTCGGTTGCCGGCTGGTGGATGATGATCCGCGAGTTCGGCAGCGCCATCCGCTTACCCGGCGTGCCCGCCGAGAGCAGCACCGCCGCCGCGCTGGCCGCCTGCCCCAGGCAGACGGTCTGAATGTCCGGCCGGACGTACTGCATGGTGTCGTAGATGGCCGTCATGGCCGTGAACGAGCCACCCGGCGAGTTGATGTACATGATGATGTCGCGGTCCGGGTCGGTGCCCTCCAGCGTCAGCAGCTGGGCCATCACGTCGTTGGCCGACGCGTCGTCCACCTGGACACCGAGGAAGATGATCCGGTCCTCGAAGAGCTTGTTGTACGGGTTCGACTCCTTGACCCCGTACGACGTGCGCTCGACGAACGAGGGAAGCACGTAGCGGTTGTGCACGGCCGCGAACTGGGGCGGCAAACTCAGGTCGGTCATCGTCAGCTCCTCAGCTCAGGGTCCCGGCGCCTTCCGGAACCTGGGTGGCTCCGGTGATCACCTTGTCGATGAAGCCGTAGTCCATGGCCTCCTGGGCGGTGAACCAACGGTCGCGGTCCGAGTCCGCCTCGATCTCCGCCGCGCTACGGCCGGTGTGGTGCGCGACCCGCTCCTGGAACATCCGCTTGGTGTAAAGCATCTGCTCCGCCTGGATGGCGATGTCGGCGGCCGTGCCGCCCATGCCGCCCGAAGGCTGGTGCATCATGATCCGCGCGTGCGGCAGGGCGTACCGCTTGCCCTTGGTGCCCGCGCAGAGCAGCAGCTGGCCCATGGAGGCCGCCATGCCCATCGCCACGGTCGACACGTCATTGTCGATGAACTGCATCGTGTCGTAGATCGCCATGCCGGAGTAGACCGAGCCACCCGGCGAGTTGATCCAGAGATTGATGTCGCGGTCCGGGTCCTCCGCCGCGAGCAGCAGCAGCTGCGCGCAGATGCGGTTGGCGACCTGGTCGGTCACCTCGCTGCCCAGGAAGATGATGCGCTCCTTGAGCAACCGGTTGTAGACCGAGTCGTCGAGGTTGCCAATGGAATCGCCACCTCGGGCCTCGATCGCCCGCAGCGGCTTCGCTGGGATGTGCATGTCGGTCATGGCAGCCCTTCGCTCTCCGTACCGTCCTACCCGACACTAACCGCTCGACCGGGGGGCGTACTCCCGGTCGGGGCACTGTTCGCTCTCAGCGCAGTTGTCCGGAGACGTACCCGGAAAACGGTTTGGGCCGCCGCCCACCGCCAGGGGGGACGGCGGCCGCCACCGGACGATCAGTGCTCGTGGTTGTGCTCGGCCTCGTTCTGGGCGCGCAGCGCGTCGAGGGTGACCTCGTTGCCGGCCGAGTCCTTGATCTTGATCTTCTCCATGACCGAGGCGAGCGCCTTGCCCCGGCGGACGTCGCCGAAGACGGCGGCCGCGGCACCCGAGCGGACCAGCTGGTCGTAGTACTGCTGCGGGGCCATGCCGGCGCGCTGGGCGCGGTGCACGATCTCGTGGCCGAACTCGTCGTCCGAGACCTGCACGTCCTCGGCGTCAGCCAGGGTGTCCAGCAGGAGCTGGATCTTGACGCCGTCGGTCGCCGCCTCGGTCAGCTCGGCGTCGATCTGCTCCTCGGTCTTCTCCTCGGCGGCAAGGTACTCCTCGAGGGAGGCGCCGATCCGCTCGAGCTGGTCGACCATCGCGGCCTTGCGGCTCTCGACCTCCTCGCGGACGACACCCTCCGGCGCCGGCACCTCGGCGGCGGCGACCATCTGCTCGAGGGCCTTGTCCCGGGCGGCGTAGATCTGCTCGACCTGCTTGCCCTGGGTGACCCGCTCGCGCAGGTCGTTCCGCAGCTCCTCGATGGTGTCGAACTCGCTCGCCATCTGGGCGAAGTCGTCGTTGAGCTCCGGGAGCTCCTTCTCCTTGACCGTGCGCACGGTCACCGCCACCTCGGCGTCCCGGCCGGCGTAGTCGCCGCCCACCAGCTGGGTGGTGAAGGTCGTGCTGTCGCCGGCGGCGAGGCCGACCAGGGCCTCGTCCAGGCCCGGCAGGAGCTGCTTGCTGCCGACCTCGTGCGAGATGTTGCTCGCCTGGCCGCCCGGCACCTCCTCGCCGTCGACCGTGGCGTTCAGGTCGATCTGAACGTAGTCGCCGTCCTGGGCGGCCCGCTCGACGGTCTTCAGGGTGGCGAACCGCTCGCGCAGGCTCTTCACCTGCTCGTCGATCTCGCTGTCGTCGACCTGGAGCTCGTCCACGGTCACCTCGATGGTGGCCGGGTCGGGCAGGGTGATCTCGGGCCGGACGTCGACCTCGGCGGTGAAGTTCAACGAGTCACCGTCGTTGAACTCGGTGATCTCGACCTCCGGGCGACCGAGGGTCTTCAGGTCGTGCTCGCGAACCGCGGCGAGGATGTTCTGCGGGATGGCCTCCTGCACCGCCTCGTTGAGGACGGTGCCCCGGCCCACCCGCTGGTCGATCACGGCGGCCGGCACCTTGCCCCGGCGGAAGCCGGGAACCTGGACCTGCTGGCCGATTTCCCGGTACGCCTTCTGGAGGCTCGGCCCGAGCTCGCCGAACGGCACCTCGATGGCGAGCCGCACGCGCGTCGGGCTCAGAGTCTCGACGGTGCTCTTCACAGGCGTACTCCTTGACGGATCTCAGTTGAGTCTGGGCGTGATTGCGCGCATCGAGTGTAGGCGAGCCGGCCTGCTGCTTCGGCAGCGCCCGGCCACCGCGCGGAAAAGTCGCGACGGCCGGGGCGGGCCCGGCCGCGGACGACAGTCGGGGTGGCGGGATTTGAACCCACGGCCCCTCGCTCCCAAAGCGAGTGCGCTACCAAGCTGCGCCACACCCCGTGGCGACGAGAAGTGTATGCCGTCCGCGCCCGCCGGACGTCCCCGGGCGGCAGGTCTGCGCCGGGCCTCGGGGGCGCCTGGGCGCTCGCTAGGCGCCAATTTCACGGAAAGAGTGGCCTCGGCGGTACCCGGAAACCACTCTTTCCGTGACGTTGTGCGGATCTTGCGGCCGGCGCCGGCGACGCGCGGTGGCGGGCTGCGCGTCCCGAGCGGGGATTGGGTACGCTGTCCAGCGCGCCCCGCATGAGCGGGGTGCCCGCGGGCGTAGCTCAATGGCAGAGCTTCAGTCTTCCAAACTGACGGTGCGGGTTCGATTCCCGTCGCCCGCTCCACCAACGAAGGCCCAGGTAGACCGCATGATCGCGGCACCTGGGCCTTTCACTTCTCCCCCAAGTTGGATCTTGCGTGCCATCCGCGTGCCATTCACGGTCGGCGTCGGCCTTCTCCGGTGATGCGGCGGTCCATCGCCCGGGCGATCTCGCGGTCGCGCTCATTGGTGGCGTGCTGGTAGATCAGAGCGGCGCGCATGGTGCCGTGTCCCATGCGGTGCATGAGCTCGCGGGTGCTGGCCCCGGAGGCGGCGGCGAGGGTGTTGCCGGTGTGGCGCAGGTCGTGGAAGTGGAAGCCAGACAGGCCCACCGAGGCGACCGTCTTGGTCCACCTAACGGCCCGCCCGAAATTGCCGGAACGCAGCGGCGCACCCTTCGCCCCGGTGAAGATCAGCGCCTCGGGGCCGTCCTCGACGTGCTCGGCCAGGTGCTCATGGAGTGCCTCAACCGCGGCCGCCGGCAGCGCGACGACGCGGACCCCGGCGGCCGACTTGGGTGGCCCGAACTCCAAGCGATCCTTCAGGGCGGCGAGCTTGCGGGGCACCCGCACGGTCGCGGCATCGAGGTCGACGTCGCAGCGGCGCAGAGCAGCCAGCTCTCCCCACCGCAGGCCCGAGAGGGCAGCGACGATGATGAGCGCGGCGAAGCGGGCCGGCATCGCGTCGGCCAGGGCGTAGACCTGGGCGATGGTGGCAGTGGGCCGTTCCGGCGTGTGGTAGCGGTCATAGCCCTTGATCCGGCACGGGTTCTGCCGAAGGATCTCGTCCGTCCGGACGACCGGCATGGGCGGCGGACGACGTATGTGCCGGCACATCGCTGTCGGTAGCCTCCCGGCATGCAGTACTTCCAGGAGGCGCGCCATCTTTGGCAGACGTACGTGCCGCGCAGTGGACAGGCGGAGACCGTACAGGGCGAGCTGATCCGGGCCGTGGAGAAGCTGCGTGATGAGGCACAACGCAATGGCAACGTGAACTGGGACGGCGGTCACGAGATGCTCGCCCGCTTTCTGCGGGACACCCTGGTCGCCTCTGGCCTCTTCGCGCCAGCGATCGTTGAGCAGATCGATCGAGACGTCGCCCGACTGCTCCACTTCGACGTCCCAGAGACAGACGACGAGCCGTACGACCGGCTGACAGATCGGGTGGTGGAGTGGGCACGGGCGCACCCTGATCCCGTCCCGCACGAGCACAATCGCGAGCTGCACCGCTGAGGCACGCTGCCCAGCGGCCAAAGCACAGCACCGATCCGGCCCGACTGTCAGAAGCGAGGCCGCATCCGGATCTGCCGATGAGCGGACCGCCCGGTCGGACTCACTCTTGGAGGCCGTCTCCCGTTCGCGCCAAGCGCTCGCGACTCAGATACCGAACCGGCTTGCCGAGCGACTCCGCGTAGGCAATCTCCCGTCGGGTTGACTCACCTAAGTAGCCGCCCGGATCCACGATGTACAC
>JBARAE010000257.1:0-1886 GCA_049791715.1 Micromonospora sp. | reverse complement strand
GCCCCCGACGGCGGATCAGCGGCCCGACTCGAGGGAGCCCGAGCGACCGCCACCGTACGAGCCGGCGAGGCTGGTGGCTGCGAGGCCGTTGCTGCCGCCACCGGAGCGGTTGCCCTCGGTCCGGTTGACCTCGGCCTCCAGGCCCTGGGCCCGGCCGTCGAGGTCGCGCAGCTGGCTCTCCAGGTACGCCTTGAGCCGGGTGCGGTACTCCCGCTCGAACTGCTTGAGCTCCTCGATGTGCTTCTGCAGCGCGGTGCGCTTGGCGTCCAGGCCGCCCATGGCCTCCTGGTGCCGCTGGCGGGCGTCGCGCTCCAGGGCGTCGGCCTTGGCGCGGGCCTCGCGGGTGACCTCCTCGGCCTTGGTGCGGGCCTCGGAGAGCAGCGTGTCGGCCTCGCGGCGCGCGTCCGACACGTGGTCGTCGGCGGTGCGCTGAGCCATCATCAGCACCCGCAGGGCCTGCTGCTCGCCGTCAGCGCCGGTGGTCGGGCCACCCTGGGCACGAACCTGCTCGAGCTCGGCCTGCATCGCACGGGCCGCCTGCTCGGCCGCTGCCTTGTCGCGCTGCACCCGGTCGAGCTGGGCCTTGACGTCGTTGAGCTCGGCCGCGAGGCGGGCGTCGCCACCGGGGCCGGCGGGGACGGGGCCGCGACCGCCGCGCTCCACCTGGGCGCGCAGCTCGTTGTTCTCCTCGATCAGACGGGCGAGCTCGCGCTCGACCTCGTCCAGGAAGGCGTCGACCTCCTCCTCGTCATAGCCGCGCTTGCCGATCGGCGGCTTTTTGAAGGCGACGTTGTGGACGTCGGCCGGGGTCAGCGGCATCGAAACTCCTCGGGTCAGTTGCGGCCGCGAAAGCGCGCTGGTCAGGAGAAATTTCTGATCAGCGGCCCTAACACGAACTCCATCAGCACGAACAGGATAACCAGGAGCACAAGCGAGGCCAGGTCGACGCTCACGGTACCAATTCGCAGTGGTGGGATCACACGCCTCAACGCCCGGAGGGGCGGATCAGTGACGCTCCACACCGATTCCAGTCCTGCCGACGCTCCCCGGCTCGGCTGCCAGCGGCGGCCGTACGCGAGCACGGCCCCGAGGACAAATCGGGCCAAGAGTACGAGCAGGAAAAGATAGACGAGCAGGTACAGCACCTGGAACAGGATCGACAACACGGCAGGCGACGTCCCTCGGTCGAGCGGGCTAGCTCAGGCTGAAAAAGCCGCCCTCAGCGATCTTGGCCTTGTCCTCCGCGGTGACCTGGACATTGGCCGGTGAGAGCAGGAACACCCGGTTGGTCACGCGCTCGATCGTACCCCGGAGGCCGAACGCCAGCCCCGCGGCGAAGTCGACCAGCCGGCGCGCATCCGCCTCGTCCATCTCGGTGAGGTTGATGATCACCGGCACGCCGTCCCGGAAGTGCTCGCCGATCGTCCGCGCCTCGCGGTAGGTGGTCGGGTGCAGCGTGGTGATCTGGTAACGCTGCTCCTCCTCCGCCACCACCGCACGCTCCCGCGGCTGCGCCTGCGGCGCCAGGGCGAGGTTGTCCCGGGTGTGGTAGGTCAGCGCGCCCGAGGTCTCCCCGCTCCCCGACCGGGTGATCGACCGGACGCTGGACCGCTCGAGCCGCTCCGACCGCTCGCCGTCGACCCGGTCGGCCTCCGCCGCGCGGCTCGAGGCGCGCTCGGCCAGCCGACCCCGGTCACCGATCCGGGGACGCGCCGGCGGCTCCTCCGACTCGTCGTCCTCCTCGTCGGCGAACTCCTCGGAGTATCGACTCGACCGGTAACGCGAGTCGCGGTAGCCGCCCTTGTCGTAGCCACCGTCCTCGTAGCCCCGCTCGTCGTCTTCCTCGACCAGACCGAGCCAGACCCCCGCCTTGCGCAGTGCACCCA
>JBARAE010000256.1:0-1792 GCA_049791715.1 Micromonospora sp. | reverse complement strand
GTACGTCGCAGCTGTCCCAGTTCATGGACCAGACCAACCCGCTGGCGGGCCTGACCCACCGGCGCCGGCTGAGCGCGCTCGGCCCGGGTGGTCTGTCCCGGGAGCGGGCCGGCTTCGAGGTCCGTGACGTGCACCCGTCCCACTATGGCCGGATGTGCCCGATCGAGACGCCGGAGGGCCCGAACATCGGCCTGATCGGCGCGCTGTCCACGTTCGGCCGGGTCAACCCGTTCGGGTTCATCGAGACGCCGTACCGGAAGGTCGAGAACGGCCGGGTCACCGACCAGATCGACTACCTGACCGCGGACGAGGAGGACCGGTACGTCAAGGCGCAGGCGAACGCCCCGCTGAAGGCGGACGGCAGCTTCGCCGAGGATCGCGTCCTGGTGCGCCGTAAGGGTGGCGAGACCGAGGACGTGACCCCGGAAGCGGTCGACTACATGGACGTCTCGCCGCGGCAGATGGTCTCCGTCGCGACCGCGATGATCCCGTTCCTCGAGCACGACGACGCCAACCGGGCACTGATGGGCGCGAACATGCAGCGCCAGGCGGTGCCGCTGGTCAAGGCCGAGTCGCCGCTGGTCGGCACGGGCATGGAGTACCGGGCCGCGGTGGACGCCGGTGACGTGGTGGTGGCCGAGGTCGGCGGCGTGGTCGAGGACCTCTGCGCGGACTACATCACCGTGCACCAGGATGACGGCCACCGCCGTACGTACCTGCTGCACAAGTTCCGCCGCTCCAACGCCGGTTCCTGCGTCAACCAAAAGCCGGTGGTCTTCGAGGGCGACCGGGTCGAGGCCGGCCAGGTCATCGCGGACGGTCCGTGCACCGACGAGGGTGAGATGGCGCTCGGGCGGAACCTGCTCGTGGCGTTCATGACCTGGGAGGGGCACAACTACGAGGACGCGATCATCCTGAGCCAGCGGCTGGTCCAGGAGGACGTGCTCACCTCGATCCACATCGAGGAGCACGAGGTCGACGCCCGGGACACCAAGCTCGGCCCGGAGGAGATCACCCGCGACATCCCGAACGTCAGCGAGGAGATGCTCGCCGACCTCGACGAGCGCGGGATCATCCGGATCGGCGCCGAGGTCGTCCCCGGCGACATCCTGGTCGGCAAGGTCACGCCGAAGGGCGAGACCGAGCTGACTCCGGAGGAGCGGCTGCTCCGCGCGATCTTCGGTGAGAAGGCGCGTGAGGTCCGGGACACCTCGCTGAAGGTGCCGCACGGTGAGACCGGCACGGTCATCGGCGTGCGGACCTTCTCCCGGGAGGACGGCGACGAGCTGCCGCCGGGTGTCAACGAGCTGGTCCGGGTCTACGTTGCCCAGAAGCGGAAGATCCAGGACGGTGACAAGCTCGCTGGCCGGCACGGCAACAAGGGCGTCATCTCCAAGATCCTGCCGATCGAGGACATGCCGTTCCTGGAGGATGGCACCCCGGTCGACATCGTGCTCAACCCGCTGGGCGTGCCGGGCCGGATGAATATCGGCCAGGTGTTGGAAACGCACCTGGGTTGGGTCGCCAAGACCGGTTGGCAGGTCGACGGCGAGGACACCCCGTGGAAGCGGGCGCTGCGCTCGATCGACGCCGCCGAGGCGGAGCCGGACACGAACGTGGCCACCCCCGTCTTCGACGGTGCCCGCGAGGCGGAGATCTCCGGTCTGCTCTCGTCGACCCTGCCCAACCGGGACGGCAAGCAGCTGATCGGCGCGACCGGAAAGGCGCAGCTGTTCGACGGTCGTTCGGGCGAGCCGCTGCCGGACCCGATCGCGGTCGGCTACATCTACAT
>JBARAE010000255.1:0-5259 GCA_049791715.1 Micromonospora sp. | reverse complement strand
GTGTTCTTCGACGAGATGGACTCGCTCTTCCGCACCCGCGGCTCCGGTGTCTCCTCCGACGTCGAGAACACCATCGTCCCGCAGCTGCTCAGCGAGATCGACGGCGTCGAGCTGCTCGAGAACGTCCTGGTCATCGGCGCCTCCAACCGCGAGGACATGATCGACCCGGCGATCCTGCGGCCCGGCCGCCTGGACGTGAAGATCAAGATCGAGCGGCCGGACGCCGAGGCGGCCAAGGACATCTTCTCCAAGTACATCCTCTCCGGGCTGCCGCTGCACCCCGACGACCTGGCCGAGCACGGCGGCGACCCTCAGGCCACCGTGGCGGCGATGATCGACGCGGTCGTCATGCGGATGTACTCGGAGACCGAGGAGAACCGCTTCCTCGAGGTCACCTACGCCAACGGCGACAAGGAAGTCCTCTACTTCAAGGACTTCAACTCCGGCGCGATGATCCAGAACATCGTCGACCGGGGCAAGAAGATGGCCATCAAGGAGTTCCTCACCTCCGGACGCAAGGGCCTGCGGCTGCAGCACCTCCTCGACGCCTGCGTCGACGAGTTCCGCGAGAACGAGGACCTGCCCAACACGACCAACCCCGACGACTGGGCCCGCATCTCCGGCAAGAAGGGCGAGCGGATCGTCTACATCCGCACGCTCGTCTCCGGCGGCAAGGGCGCGGAGGCCGGCAGGTCGATAGAGACCGCCAGCAACACCGGTCAGTACCTGTAACCACCAGCACGGAAAGGGCCCGCGGCGCGACGCCGCGGGCCCTTTCCACGTCCCCAGGCGGCTCCGCGGCGGGTCGCCACACCGTACGCCGCACGGCCGCCACGCCCCCTTGGCGCGTGACGGCGACTACGCTCGACCTGACGGGGGGACCGGGACGGCGAGCGGAGCGGGCAGGTCGATGAGCGTAAGACGGATCATGGGCACCGAGGTCGAGTACGGCATCTCCGTGCCCGGCCAGGCCGGGGCCAACCCGATGGTCACCTCATCCCAGGTGGTCAACGCCTACGGGGCGCGCCCCGAACTCAACCGCGGCGGCCGGGCCCGCTGGGACTACGAGGAGGAGTCGCCGCTGCGCGACGCTCGCGGCTTCACCTACTCCGGGGCGGCCTACGACCCGGCCGAGGCGCTCGCCGACGAGGATCTCGGCCTGGCCAACGTCATACTCACCAACGGCGCCCGGCTGTACGTCGACCACGCGCACCCGGAGTACTCCACTCCCGAGGTGACCAACCCGCTCGACGTGGTGCGCTGGGACAAGGCGGGGGAGCGGGTGATGGCCGAAGCGTCCCGCCGGGCGGCCACCATTCCGGGTACCCACCCGATCCACCTCTACAAGAACAACACCGACAACAAGGGGGCCAGCTACGGCGCCCACGAGAACTACCTCATGCGGCGGCAGACCCCGTTCGCCGACATCGTGGCGTACCTGACGCCGTTCTTCGTCACCCGGCAGATCGTCTGCGGTGCCGGCCGGGTCGGCATCGGCCAGGACGGCGGGCAGAGCGGCTTCCAGATCTCCCAGCGCGCCGACTTCTTCGAGGTCGAGGTCGGGCTGGAGACCACGCTCAAAAGGCCCATCATCAACACGCGGGACGAGCCGCACTCCGACGCCGACAAGTACCGCCGACTGCACGTCATCATCGGCGACGCCAACCTCTCCGAGATCTCCACGTACCTCAAGGTGGGCACCACGGCGCTGATCCTCACCATGATCGAGGAGAAGGCCCTCGGCCCGGACCTCGGCATCGCCGACCCGGTCAGCGAGCTGCGCGCGGTCAGCCACGACCCGTCGCTGAAGCACCTGATGCGCCTGCGCGACGGGCGCAAGCTCACCGCCCTGGACGTCCAGTGGGCGTACCTGGAGCGGGTCCGGTCCTTCGTGGACGACCGGTACGGCAGCGACGTCGACGAGCAGACCTCGGATGTGCTGGCCCGCTGGGAGAGCGTGCTGGATCGGCTCAGCCGCGACGCGTTTCTCTGCGCCGACGAGCTGGACTGGGTGGCCAAGCTGCGGCTGCTGGAGGGCTACCGGGAGCGGGAGAAGCTCGGCTGGGGCTCGCACAAGCTCCAGCTGGTCGACCTGCAGTACTCCGACGTCCGCCCGGAGAAGGGGCTCTACCACCGGCTGGTCTCCCGGGGGTCGATGAAGACCCTGCTGACCGACGAGCAGACCCGTACCGCGATGACCGAGCCGCCGGAGGACACCCGGGCGTACTTCCGCGGTCGCTGCCTGGCCCAGTACGCCTCCGAGGTGGTGGCCGCGAGCTGGGACTCGGTCATCTTCGACGTGGGCCGCGAGTCGCTGGTCCGTGTGCCGATGATGGAGCCGGAGCGGGGCACCCGCAAGCACGTCGGTGATCTCTTCGACCGGTGCGAGAGCGCCAAGGATCTGCTGGAGTTGCTGACTGGCGGCTGAGTGCCGTCGGGTGGAGCCCGTCGCGTGCCGGAAGGCGGCGCGCGACGGGCTTTTCGTCGCTCAGGCGAGGTAAGTTGATCGCAGGCGATCGTGGAGGAGGCACCAGATGGCTACTCAAGAAGGCGGCGGTCAGACCCAGTCCGGCAAGTCGCATCAGGCCGAGGAAGTCGAGGACGTCACCGCGCAGGCCAACCCCGAGGTTGCCGAGCGCCACGCCGAGATCACCGAGGACGTCGACGACCTGCTCGACGAGATCGACTCGGTCCTCGAGGAGAACGCAGAGGAATTTGTGAGGGGTTACGTGCAAAAAGGGGGAGAATAGGGCTAAATGTCCCATTTGCCTAGCGGGTTTGGATGAGAACACGCCAGTAGCGCCGCCGGCACCCCGAACGAGCCTTGACGTTTCTGGTTCTCGATGCAATCGCAGATTACGGCGAGGATTACTCCGCCGCACGACCCGGCGACGTGCGGCGGTGACCACAGGTGGCCCGATGGGCAAGCGGGTAGAGTGTGGACGTGAAGATCGTCGTGCAGGTTCGCCTGTACCCGGACGCCGTCCAGGAGGCGGCGCTTTCGGCGACGCTGAAGTTGTGTAACGACGGTGCAAACCTCGCCTCGGTTGAGGCGTTCCAGCGGCGGATTCACACGAAGCGGGAACTTCAGCGACTCACTTATGGCCGCTTGAAGGCCCTGGGTCTATCGGCTCAGCCCGCGATCCAGGTCGCTCGTAAGGTCGCTAGCGCGTACGCCACCTTGAAGGCCAACATCCGGGTCGGCAACCTTGGCAAGCCCGGGTCGAAGCGCCGCGTCAAGGCCGAGTCGAAGCCCATCCAGTTCCGGCGTGACGCCGCGCAGCCATTCGACGACCGCTGCCTGTCCTGGCAGCTTGCCGACCGCACCGTGTCGATCTGGGCCGTCAGTGGCCGGTTGATGCGAGTGCGGTTCGGGTGCTCGCCACAGCAACACGTGACTCTCGTGGCGCACCGGCGGGGCGAGTCGGACCTTGTACAACGGGACGGCAAGTGGTTTCTGTACGCCACCTGCGACATCGGTGATGTCGAGGTGAAAGAGCCTGACGGGTTCCTGGGCGTTGACCTGGGTATCGCGAACATCGCCACCATCAACGACGGAACTCGGCACTGCGGTAAGGGGTTGAACCGGGTCAGGCACCGTCACCAGCGGCTGCGGGCCAAACTTCAGCGTATCGGCACCAAGTCGGCCAAGCGGTTGTTGAAGGCTCGCCGACGTAAGGAGGCCCGGTTCGCGGCCGACACCAACCATTGCATCGCCAAGCAGATCGTGACCGAGGCCGAACGCACCGGCCGCGGAATCGCCCTGGAAGACCTCACGGGCATCCGCGACCGGGTACGGCTCCGACGGCCCCAGCGGGTCACACTGCATTCGTGGGCGTTCCATCAGCTCGACCAGTTAATCGCCTACAAGGCGGCGCGGGCCGGGATCGCGGTCGTCCACGTTGATCCGGCGTACACCTCGCAGGGCTGCTCCGCCTGCGGGCACATCGCCAAGGCCAACCGCCCCAACCAGTCCACCTTCCGGTGCACGTCGTGCGGTTTCGCTGAGCACGCCGACGTGAACGCAGCCCGCAACATCGCCGCTCGCGGTGTCGCGGGCTGGGCAGCCGCCAGCCTGCCGAGCGCGGCGTGACCCGTGCAGCCAGCACGGCATCCACAGCCGCAAGCTCGGCCCGTCAGGGCCGAGAAGCTGACCTGCAACGGTGGTCTTGGCCATGCGACAATCCTGCGAGGCTGGCCAGGGCGATCAATTACCTGAGAGGAACCACGTGGCAGCGGGCTTTGATCCATCCGGGCGTCTACCAGATGCGTTCACCAACGCGGGGACGTCCTCCTTCACAGCGTTCCTGAGCAAGGTGGCGCCCGAGATGCTGCCCGGCCGACGGCCGCTGCCGCCCGGCATGGCCGCCGACATGGCGCCGCACGCGACGACCATCGTGGCCATCTCGGCCGCCGGTGGCGTGGTGATGGCCGGCGACCGGCGCGCCACGATGGGCAACCTGATTGCCCAGCGGGACATCGAGAAGGTGCACCCGGCCGACGCGTACTCGCTGGTCGGCATCGCGGGCACCGCCGGTATCGGCATCGAGCTGATGCGACTGTTCCAGGTGGAGCTGGAGCATTACGAGAAGATCGAGGGCGCGATGCTCTCGCTCGACGGCAAGGCGAACCGGCTGGCCTCGATGATCCGCGGCAACCTCGGCGCGGCGATGCAGGGCCTGGCGGTGATCCCGCTCTTCGCCGGCTTCGACCTGGCCGCCGGCGACCCGACGAAGGCCGGCCGGATCTTCAGCTTCGACGTCACCGGCGGCCCCTACGAGGAGACCGGCTACGACGCGATCGGCTCCGGATCGCTCTTCGCCAAGTCGGCGCTGAAGAAGCGCTACCGCGCCGGCCTGTCCATCGACGACGCGGTCAAGCTGGCGGTCGAGGCGCTCTACGACGCGGCCGACGACGACACGGCGACCGGCGGTCCGGACCTGACCCGCCGGATCTACCCGGTGGTGATGACGGCGACGGCGGAGGGCACCCACCGGCTCACCGACGCCGAGACGGCGACGATCGCGGAGGGCGTCGTCTCCGGTCGGATGGAGAACCCGGGCGGCTGACCGCCGCTCCCACCGCACCAGCCAGCAGTCCGCCAGCACAGCGCCCGAAGGAGAACCGCCGCCGTGGCCATGCAGTTCTACGCCTCGCCCGAGCAGATCATGCGCGATCGCTCCGAGCTGGCCCGCAAGGGCATCGCCCGGGGTCGCAGCGCGGTGGTCCTGAGCTACTCCGGTGGGGTGCTCTTCGTCG
>JBARAE010000254.1:0-3540 GCA_049791715.1 Micromonospora sp. | reverse complement strand
CCCCTTCACCTTGGATTACCGCGGCCGGGGCGGCAGCTCACCGGTCAGGTACCGCTGCAGGGTCTCGCCGACGGTGGAGATCACGATCTCGGCCGGGGCCGACGCCAGCGGCTCCAGCGCGAGAACGTAGCGCGTGATGGCGAGGCCGGACAGCTGCGAGGCGACGAACGCGGCCCGTAGCGGCGCCTCGGCCGGATCGAGACCGGTCCTGCTGACAACGGCCTCGACGACGCCGGGAAAGACGGCCTCCCGGACCAGCCGGGCGATCCGGTCGACGGTCGCCGCCGTACGCAGCAACGCGCTGGCGTTCGCACCCGCGCCGCCCTCCCACAGGCGGAGGAATTCGGCGACGATCCGCTCCCCCAGCGCATCGGGGCTACCCGTGAGCAGGTGCGCGAGGATCCGGTCCGGGTCGACAGCACTGCGCAGGACCGTGAGGAAGAGCTGCTCCTTGGTGCCGAAGTAGTGATGCACCAGCGCAGGGTCCACAGAGGCGGCCGCAGCGATCTGCCGGATGGTGACACCGCCGTAACCGCGCGCGGCGAAGGCATCCCGCGCGGCGGAGAGGATCGTCCCGCGCGTACCGGATCCAGCCGGGCGCCTACCGGTCCGTGCCATCGACCCTCCCGCGTTCGCCGGGGCTCACGCGCCCTGTCGGCGGTCTCATGCTGTCAGAGCATGCCCCGGACCACCCGGCTGCCCCGGGCCCGTCAGGCGGGGTGACCCTGCGGCGAGCCGCGCACTGGCAGGATGGCCGGATGGACCTCGACTCCGGCGCCGGGCTGCTGCACCGGCTCACGTCGTACGTGCCGAACCGTGAGTGGGACGTGGCCGTGGACGACCCGCGTATCCGCCGCGACCTCGTCCCGAACGACCCGGAAACCCTGCCGCCGCCGATGAAGGGGTACCCGGACGGTCTTCCGGTCGTGGCCCTGCCGCGCGACCTTCCCGACCCCGGGGTCCCCGCGACGGCCGTCCTCGCCGGGATGCAGGCTGCGGCGCAGCCGCTCGACGCGGCGCAGCTCGGCCGAGTGCTCTTCCTCGGCGCCGGCGTGGTCCGCACCGCCGAGCGCAACGGTCGCCGCGTCCTCTACCGCGCGTCCGGCTCGGCGGGGGCGCGCTTCCCGCTGGAGGTCTACGCGAGTACGCGCGGCGTCACCGGGGTCCCGGACGGCGTGTACTGGTACGACGGGGTGCAGCACGCCCTCGTCCAGGTCGCTCCCCCCGCCGCGGGCGCGGCCACCACGCTGGTCGTCACCGGCGTGCCCTGGCGGACGGGGTGGCGCTACGCCGAACGCGGGTGGCGGCACCTCTACTGGGACGGCGGGACGCTGCTGTCCCAACTGTCGGCGGCGGCGGCGAGCGCCGGCCTGTCGCCACGGCTCCGGTCACTCTTCCCGGACGCGATGGTGCGGCAGCTGGTGGGCGCGGACGGGGTGCACGAGTACCCCTTGGCGCTGCTGTCCCTCGGCGACGGAGAACCGGCGATCGGCCCCACCGGGTTGGCGGCCGGCGGTGAGCTACCCCCGGTGGAGCTGCCACTGTGCACCGCCGCCCAGCGTGCCGGCGAACGGGACGACCTCGGGTCGCCCTGGCCGCAGGCTCCGGCGCTTTCGGACTTCCCGCCGTCCGACTCGCTCGACGCGGTCGTGCGCCGGCGCGGTTCGCAGCGGCGCATGGACCGGTCCCGCACGGTGCCGCGGCCCCTGCTGGAGTGGTCCCTGGCCGCCGCGCTGCGCGGCGTGCAGGTGCCGCACTGGGTCGCCGTCCACGGTGTCGACGACGTGGCGCCCGGCCTCTACCGGTGGCCCGACCTGTCGCGGCCGTTGCGGGCCGGGAACCTCCGCGACGAGCTGCTGCGGATCTGCCTGGACCAGTCGCTCGCCGGGGACGCGGCGTACGTCGTCATAGCGGCCACGCCGCTGTCGACGCTGGACGACCGCAGCTACCGCGATGCGCAGCTCGCCGCCGGGCTGGTCGAGGGCCGGCTGCACCTGGCCGCGTACGCCCTCGGCGCCGGCGCCTCCGGGATGACCTTCATCGACTCGGAGGTCCCCGGCCTGCTGTCCAAGGCGGACGACCTCGCGGCGCTGCTCTTCACCTGCGTCGGCGTCCCCGAGTACGCGTCGCGCAGCGGTGGCGGGCCGGGTGCCCCGGTCGAGGTCCGCCCGGTCATACCCCGCCTCGGCGGGTCGTGACGTTCGATTTCCGGTGATCCGTCGGGAGCCGGCTCGCCGCCCCCCCGGGGGCCGGCAAAAGATCGACGTTCGTCCTTACCGGCGCGGGTCCTTGTGCCCTGTGCCGGCCGCCACGGTCACGACGACCCTGAAGACATGAGAAGGAATCCCCGTCAGATCGCCGCGCTCGTCGCAGCGTCGACGCTGGTCGCGGGGATGCTCGTGGGTGGCGGCTGGTGGATCGGCCACAGCGGCACCTCGCCGTCCGGGGCGCCGGCCCCGTCGATCTCGGCCACCCCGACCACCGCGCCCGCGCCCACCCCGACGACTGCCCCGTCGACCACTCCGACCGCCGCGCCCACCCGAACCGCTGCAGCACTGTGGAGACTGCTGCCGCCCGCCCCGCTGACCGAATGGGGGTACGGCGTCACGGCGGTGTGGACCGGCACCGAGATGCTCGTGTACCAGGCGCATCCGTCTGCCAGCCACCCCGCGTCGACGATCGGCTACGCGTACAACCCGGCCACCCGTCGGTGGCGCAAGCTGGCTTCCATCCCGGTCCCGAAGGACGACCTGGAGGGCCGGACCAACGCGGTGTGGACCGGCACCGAGATGGTCGTCCAGGGGCTGGTCAACGCGGCGTACAACCCGGCCACCAACCGGTGGCGCCCCCTCGGCGCCCGAGCCGAGATCGGCGAGGCGCGCTACAGCCCGGTGGTGGTGTGGACCGGTCGGCAGGTGCTGACCTGGGGCGGCGGCGCTTGCTGCGCCGGCGACCCCGCAGCCGACGGCACCGCCTACACCCCGTCGACCGACCGCTTCGAGACCCTGCCGGCCAGCCCGCTGCGCGGCCGGATCGCCGCCGGCACATGGACCGGTACCGAGATGGTGGTCGTCGGCGGCCAGGGCGCGTACGACGAGGAGAGGGACCGCGCCACCGTCTTCGCCGACGCGGCCGCCTACAACCCGCTGACGCGCACCTGGCGGCGCCTGCCGCCGCTGCCGGCCCCCCGGCGCGACGCCACCGCCACCTGGACCGGCAGCGAGGTCCTCGTCGTGGGCGGCCAGGGCGGCTATCCGGGCTACCGCGTGTACGCCGACGGTGTCGCCTACAACCCGGCCACCAACCGGTGGCGGCCCGTCCCTGCCATGCCGGTCGAGCGGCGGGATCACACCGCGGTGTGGACCGGCGACCAGCTCATCGTCTGGGGCGGTCGCCTCATGCGTGACGGCGTGTGGATCGCCCCACCCCGCGGGTACGCCTATGACCCGGCCACCCGCCGCTGGACCGCACTGCCCACCTCGCCGCTGCGCGGCCGCACCGGGCACTTCGCGGCCTGGACCGGCACCCGGATGCTCATCT
>JBARAE010000253.1:0-5070 GCA_049791715.1 Micromonospora sp. | reverse complement strand
GGTGCCGAGCGCGGTCAGCCAGGCGCCGGCGGCGAGGAACAGCAGCGCCTTGGTGGCCGCGTGCGCGACCAGGTGGGCGGCCGCACCGGCGGGGGCGACGGCGCCGCCGAGCACCACGTAGCCCAGTTGTGCGCTGGTGGAGGCGGCGAGGAGTTGCTTGAGGTCGGACTGCGCGAGCGCGACGGCGCCCAGGGCGAGCGCGGTGAGCGCGCCGACCCAGGCGGCCACGTCGACCGCCCAGCCGGCGGCGGCGAGCAGCGGGTGCAGCCGCACCAGGAGGTAGCCGCCCATCGCGACCATCGCGGCGGAGTGCAGCAGCGCGCTGACCGGGCTGGGACCCAGCATCGCCCGGGAGAGCCAGAAGGAGAACGGCAGCTGGGCGGCCTTGCCGAACGCCGCCGCCAGCACCCCGGCGGCGGCGAGGGCCTGCCAGCCGCCGGGCAGGTCGGCCAGCCGGGCCAGGTCGAGGGAGCCGCCGACGGCCAGCGCCGCCCCTGCGGCGAGGTAGAGGCCGAGGTCGCCGACCCGCGTGGCGAGGAACGCGACGCCGCCGGCCTCCACCGGCGCATCCTCCCGCCAGTGGAAGGCGATCAGCGCGTACGACATGGCCCCCATCAGTTCCCAGGCGAACAGGAGCACGGGCAGGCTGGTGGCGACGGCGGTGAGCAGCACGGCGGCGACGAAGACCAGCATCAGCCCGAAGAACCGGGATCGCGCCTTCCGGATCTCGGCGGCGGCGAACACCAGCACCAGCAGCGCGACCCCCGCGACGGCCGGTACGACCAGCGCGGCGAGCCCGTCCACGGCCAGTCCCCACCGGGCGCCGGCCAGGAACGGCGCGCTGACCGACGGCCGGGTCACGGCAACGACCGTGGCCAGGACGGTCGTCATGACGGCGACGCAGACGGCAACCGGCGCGGCGGCACGGACGGCGCGCCGGCCGGCCAGCAGCAGCCCGCCCCCGGCCACGGCGGGGAGAGCGATCAGGGTCCAGAGGAGGGCGGTCATCCCTTCAGCTCCCCGGCCATGTCGGTCATGTCCGCGTCGCTGGTGCGGAACAGCAGGGTCACCACGGCGAAACCCATCGCCATCTCCACGGTCATCGCGGCGATCACCACCAGGACCAGCACCTGCCCCTCGGTCTGCGCCGGGACGAGGAAGTACCAGAAGGCGCCGGCGGCCACGATCACGCCGTTGATCATGAGTTCAAGGCCCATCATGACCATGACCACCGACTGCTGGCTGAGCGCACCGTAGAGGCCGACGCTGAACAGCGCCGAGGCGAGCAGGAGGAACAGCGGCAGGGTCATGACCGCCCTGCCGGTGACCGGTCCACCAGGGCGGCGGCGCGCTCCCGGTCGTAGCGACCCCGTGCGGTGGCGAGCACGAGGGCGGCGACCATGGTGGCGAAGAGCACCGCCGACACGGTCATCATGACCAGCATCTTCGATCCCATCACCGCCTCGCCGAGGGCGCGGGTGGGGTCCGCCGGCGGTTCGCCGCGCCGGTCCGGCCAGGGCACCAGCAGCGACCCGGCGGCCAGCATCACGAAGGTGGCGACGGAGACGACCAGGCCACCCCGCTTGTTGTGCAGCATCGACATCGGCATCAGCCCGGCCGGGTTCATCATGAACATGATCATGAACACCGCCATGATGGCCATCTCCATCACCATCATCAGGATGGTGATCACCCCGAGGTAGGCCAGGTCGAGCAGGAGCAGCTCGGCCCCGACGGCCACGAACGACAGGGCGAGCGCGAAGGTGGCCCGGGCCATCGAGTTCACGGTGAACACCGCGATCCCGGAGCCGACCGCGACCACGGCCAGTACGACGAAGGCAAGCAGTGCCATCTCACCTCTCCAGCAGAGCGATCACGGACACGACGAGGACCTGCAACAGCGTGGCCGGCAGGACCACCAGCCAGGCCAGCCGCATCGCCCGGTCGGCGCGCAGCGTCGGCAGCCGGCGGCGCATCGCGACCAGGCAGGCGAGCAGGACGAGGGTCTTCACCGCGCTCCAGACCCAGCCGGGCAGCAGCGGGCCCGCCCCGCCGCCGAGGAAGAGCACGGCCGCCATCGCGGAGCCGGCGGCGAGCAGCGCGTACCGCCCGGCCAGCAGCACCAGGCGGTCCACGCCGGCCGGCTCGGCCAGCACACCGCCGGCCACGTCACGGTCCGCGGGATAGGCGAACGGGCCCCAGAGGCTGAACCCGACGATCGCGCCGAGGAAGACGACGAAGGCCACCGGCATCTGCACCACGAACCACAGCGACTGCTGGGCCGCCACCACGTCGGAGACCCGGAGACTCTGCGCGGCGACCGCCGGCGCGGTGATGGCGAACATCAGCGGCAGCTCGTAGCCGAGGGCCTGGGCCAGGAACCGGTAACCCCCGATCAGGCCGTAGGCGCTGTTCGAGCCCCACCCGGCGAGCCATACCGCCGCCCAGAGCAGCACGTCCATCGCGTTGAACCAGACCAGCCCGACCGGCAGGTCGGCGACCGCCCGTTCGCCGAGGGGCACCACCACGATCATGAGCAGTGCCACCATCAGCGGCCCGGCGAGTCCGATCCGCCACAGCATGGTGTCCGCGGCAAGCGTCACCCGCCGCGGTTGGCGCAGCAGCCGCGCCGTCTCCCACAGGGGTCGACCGGCCCGTACCGGCCCGGTGCCGGTCGGATCCAGCACGCCGTCCAGCACCGCACCCGCGGCGGCCACCGCCAGTAGGGCCGCCGCGGCGGGGAACACACTCCACCAGGGACTTCCGGTCATCCCCGGTCTTCCGTCGTCGCAGGAGCCACCGTCAGCTCGTCCGGGTCCGGGTCGAAGCTGGCCAGCACCAGACGCGCGGCGGCGACGTCGATACCGACCATGAGTGGAGCGGCCACGTCCAGCAACGCCCGCGACGGCGGCCGGCCGGGCTGCCACCTCCCCCGTGGTCCCTCCCCCGCAGGTGGCTCCGCGCCGGCGAGCAGCCCGGCAATCTCGTCCAGCCAGCGGAGCCAGCGCGCGGTCGCGTCGCCTCCGTCGGCAATCGCCCGTTGGGCCGGACCGGAGACGCCGGCCTCCCGGGCCGCCTCGACGGACAGCACGCCCAGCCCGTCGGTGGCCCAGCGCAGCGCCCGGGACCGCCTGAACCGTCGGTCCAGGGCCCGGAAGCGCTCGTGCACCTCGGGCGGCGGCGCATCGGCCAGGAGGTCGTCCCGGAGCCGGCGGGCGGCCCCCGCCGCGGACGGCCAGCCGGCCACGGCCAGCAGCCGACCGAGCGAGTCAAGGTGGGCGGCCGCCTGCCGGCATCGCGAGTCCATCCCGGCACCGCCGTTCCAGTAGGGCTCGCTCACCGGTCGTGCGGGCGGCAGAAGGTGGGTGGTGGCCGCCTGGACCAGATCGCCCTGAACGGTCAGGCCCACCACGAGACCGGCGGGCCAGTCCGGCAGCACCGGGCCGAGCGGCACGTGCAGCGCGTCGAGCTTCAGGCCGTCCCGGTCCTCCGCCCGCTCCGCCATCATCAGCCCGCCCGGCATCTGCATCCCGCCGCCGTGGCCCTGATGCCCTCCGCCACCGTGCCCCTCGTGGCCGGCGCCGTGGCCCTGCTGCCCGCCGCCGGCCGTGCCGCGGTCGCCCCCCGCATCCGCTCCCGGCTCGCCGTGGCCCCCGGAGGAGTCCCCCCGGTCTGCCTGGTGGTCCGCCCGCTCGCCGTGGCCGTCCGCGGCCGTGCCGTGCTGTTCGTGATTGCCCGCCTGATCGCCGCCGTCCTTCCGCGCCGCTGCTTCGGCGGCCTGTTCGGGCGCGGTCAGCGCGCGGAGGGCACCGCGGAGCGCCGCACCGGCCTGCGCGGGGTCCGCCACCCGGACCCGCGCCCGAGGTCCGGGTAGTTGCCCCCAGACCCGCTCCACCGCCTCGGTCAGTTCGGGACCCGGATCACCGGCGACGACCAGGAGGTCGGCGTCGGCGGGGGTGGCCGAGAGCACGGCGCCGATCCGCGCCGCCTCGGCTTCGACCGCCAGCCGGGCCGCGGTCGCGCCGGGAGCGGCCGCGAGCAGCAGGTGCGGCCGCCGGGCCGCCCAATCGGCCAGCCGGCGGGACAGTGCAGCCCTCAGGCCCATCGGAGCGCGCCTTCCCGCCAGGCATAGACCACACCGGCCATGAGCAGGCCGAGGAAGGCGAACATCTCCACCACCGCCGAGACCCCGATCTGGGCGACGACGACGGCCCACGGATACATGAACAGCATCTCGACGTCGAAGGCCAGGAACAGCAGGCTCACCGCGTACCACCGGACGTGGAAGCGGGACACCGCGTGCTCCTGCGGCGGCAGGCCGGACAGGAAAGGCGGGGTCGTCAACGGGTCGGCGCGGACCGCGGTCAGCAGGTGCACCAGGTAGAGCGCTGCCACCACTGCCAGGGCAACGCCGAGCATGGCCACCGCGCCGAGGAACTGATCCACCTCCGCACCCTCCTGTTCGTCCTGGTCCGCCCCGGAACGCACCGTCGTCCGTCCGGGCTGCGCGGCGCGTTGCTACCGCCAACCGGCGTCCCGGGTCCTCCGGCGGTCCGGCTGGCGGGGCAGTGACCGCTGGGCGCTTGCCTGCCGCAGGTCGTACGCCGGGCGCTCGGAACGGATCCGCGGCATCCGATCGAAGTTACGCAGCGGGGGCGGCGAGGACGTCACCCACTCCAGGGACAGGCCGTTGCCCCACGGATCAGCCTCCCGCACCATCGCACCGAACCGGTACGACCGCCACACGTTCCACAAGAACGGCAGGGTGGAGACACCGAGGACGAACGATCCGATGGTCGACACCGTGTTCAGCGTGGTGAAGCCGTCGCTGGGCAGGTAGTCGGCGTACCGACGCGGCATACCCTCGTTGCCCAGCCAGTGCTGCACCAGGAACGTGGTGTGGAAGCCGATCATGGTCAGCCAGAAGTGCACCTTGCCGAGCCGATCGTCGAGCATCCGGCCGAACATCTTCGGGAACCAGAAGTAGATGCCGGAGAAGACGGCGAACACGATCGTGCCGAAGAGCACGTAGTGGAAGTGCGCCACCACGAAGTACGAGTCGTGCACGTG
>JBARAE010000252.1:0-1710 GCA_049791715.1 Micromonospora sp. | reverse complement strand
GGCCCTTCTCGGTGCGACAGCGGGTCAGGACGCGAAGAACGCCCGCGGGTCGGCGACCAGCACACCGTGCTCGGTGAGCCGCTCGATCAGGCCGGACGGCGAGGCGTCGTAGACGATCGCCAGCGCGCGCAGGTCGTCGGCGCGGATGGAGAGCACCCGGCCGTTGTAGTCACCGCGCTGCTGCTGGATGGCCCGGGCGTACCGGGCGACGTAGGCGAGGTCCTCGGACGCCTCGTCGTAGAGCCGCTCCAGGTCGAGGACGATCTTGCTGGTGGGTTCGTGGCGTACCCCGCTGCCGTCGGGCAGCAGCTCCGAGACGGGAACGCGGTAGAAGTCGGCCAGCTCCGCCAGGCGGGACACGGTGACGGCCCGGTCGCCGCGCTCGTACGAGCCGACCACCACGGCCTTCCACCGCCCGTTCGACTTCTCCTCCACACCCTGCAGGGACAGGCCCTGCTGCTGGCGGATGGAGCGCAGGCGGGCGCCCAGCGACTTGGCGTATTCAGAGGGCATTCGGACACTCCCAGTGCTGCTCGGGGTTCTCCCAGCTATCGCTACGGAGCGTGACGGTACGGGGATTGGGACACCTGGTCAAGTGGTCCTCACATCGGCGTTCACAACCGTTGGGGGAGTTGTCCGCATTTACCACTCTGATCCGGGGTCAGTACCGGCGACGATCACCCCGGTGACCGCTGGTAACGTGGCGTGAAGCCCCGGCCCGGACCGCCCGCGGTCCGCCCGGAGGTGCCAGACGTCCTTTAACGACCCGTCCCGTGAGGCGGGGAAGGAGGTCCGCCGTGGCCTACCCACCGGCTGCCCAGTCGTCGCCACCGCGACAACCCTCGGTGAAGGTGATCCTCGCCGCCGCCGACGTGTCCCGCGTGGTCGACCGCATCGCCCACCAGATCCTGGAGAAGACCCAGGGTGCCGCCGACACCGTGCTGCTCGGCATCCCCACCCGGGGCGCCCCGCTGGCGAAGCGCCTCGCCGCCCGGATCAGCACCTTCGAGGACGTGACCGTCCCGGTCGGCGTGCTCGACATCACCCTCTACCGCGACGACCTGCGCCGGCACGCCACCCGCGCGGTCGGCCCGACCGAGCTGCCACCCGGCGGCATCGACGGCAAGCGGGTCATCCTCGTCGACGACGTGCTCTTCTCCGGCCGTACCGTGCGGGCCGCCCTGGACGCGCTCAACGACGTCGGTCGCCCGGCCTCCGTGCAGCTCGCCGTCCTGGTCGACCGCGGTCACCGCGAGTTGCCGATCCGGGCCGACTACGTCGGCAAGAACATCCCGACCGCGCTCGCCGAGAGCGTCAAGGTCACCCTCGCCGAGACCGACGGCGCCGACGAGGTCAAGCTGTACGCGGGGGACGTCTCATGATCCGGCACCTGCTCTCCGGGGCCGACCTCGACGCGGCCACCGCCACCCAGATCCTGGACACCGCGGCGGAGATGGCCACCGTCGCCGGCCGCGAGGTCAAGAAGCTGCCCGCGCTGCGCGGCCGGACCGTGGTGAACCTCTTCTACGAGGACTCCACCCGGACCCGGATCTCCTTCGAGGCGGCCGCCAAGCGGCTCAGCGCTGACGTGATCAACTTTTCCGCCAAGGGCTCCAGCGTGACCAAGGGCGAGAGCCTGAAGGACACCGCGCTCACCCTGCAGGCGATGGGCGCCGACGCGGTGGTCGTCCGGCACCCGGCCTCCGGGGC
>JBARAE010000251.1:0-4942 GCA_049791715.1 Micromonospora sp. | reverse complement strand
CGCCTCCGCCTGGTACCGGTCGCTGGACAAGCCGGCCTGGCAGCCACCACCGGCGGCGTTCCCCGCGGTCTGGACCCCGCTGTACGCGCTGATCGCGGTCGCGGGCGCCCGGGCCCTCGACCGTACGTCCGGCTCGCAGCGGGCCCGGTTCGCACGGGCGTACGCGCTCGACCTGGCGCTGAACGCCGCCTGGACCGCGCTGTTCTTCCGCGCCCGCAGCCCCCGGCTGGCCCTGGCCGAGATCGTGGCGTTGAACGCGGCCAACGTCGAGCTGCTGCGCCGCGCCTGGCGGGCCGACCGGCTCGCCGGGGCGTCGCTGCTGCCGTACGTGGCGTGGACCGGCTTCGCCACCGCGCTGAACGCTTCGCTCGCCGCCCGCAACCCCGCACGCTAGAAGGCCCCGGAGTGTTTCCCCTCAGCCGGCTCGGCGGTCAGCGCGAACGCTGATCGGTCGACGGCTGTGCAGTCAGCCGAGGCTCCACATCCTCCGGCAGCTCAGCACCGCAGACCGCACAGCTGTAGTCGCCGTCGCGGACCACGTTGCGCTGGGCGCAGTCCAGGCAGCGCCGGAAGACGATGGACGCGGTGAAGCCGTCCGGGCGGGCGATGCCAGCCCGGGCGAGGGCGTCCGCCACTGCCGCCCACGAGCTGAGATCGGGACAGTAGCCGGTGGACTGGTTGCTCACCTCGGTCACGGCCCAGCCGTCCCGGTCAGCGGCGAAGGCAATCTCCCCCGCGCCGAGAACCTCGCCGCCTCCGGCGCAGGCGACGTGCTCGCTGCGCCTCGGCGCGAGCCGCAGCGTGCCGTCGCGGTCGATGACGAAGGTGAAGGGCTCGTCCAGGTCGCGCGGATCGACGGCGGCCAGGTAGCTGTCGAGATCGGCCGGGGATCGGATGGGCCAGCCCTCGGGGAAGCCGGCAACCGCAGCGCGCACGTCCGGCGGGCCGATGTACCGGTACCGGCGCCGCGCCCCTGCCATGGCATCGACCCTACGTCCGGACAGCCGCCCCCGCGGCCAACCGCGCCGGTACGTGCCGGACCATGCCGAGGTACGCAGCCCTGGCTTTAGGGATGTTGCCCCTGGAACGCCGTAGATCACCTAAAGTCGGGCTCGTTATGACGGCATCGTGGCTGACGAGATCGGAAGCCGCCGGGCAACCCACGGAACGCCGACCGCTGACCCGGCTGACCGTGGTCAGCCTTGCGGGACACGTGGTGTTCGAGCTGGGGGCCGGCGTGGGTATGCCGCTCGCCTCGGTGATCGGGCCGTACGGCGCGGCCGGTTTCTGGACCCTCGTCACCGGCGGCGTCCTGACTGCGAGTGCTCGCGACGAGTCGGCCGACAAGCTCCTGGCAGCGGCGAACGGCTTCGGGATCGCTGCGATATCGGCCCATCTGCTCGGCTGGCCGACTCGTCGCACCAGAACAGGTCTGCCCTGGTTGACGGATTGCGAAGGGTTGGGACCCGAGCTGATGCCCTTCTACAACCCGATCCTCTACCTCTCGGGAGCAACGGGCCTGCTCGCCATCCTCCGGGAGAACCGCACCGCCCGCTGGTACCTGCCGATGGCCATGCTCGGCCTCGTGCCGGGACTCGTCGCGTTCCAGCACTGGGAGCACCGGCGACTCCGCCGACAGGCGCAGGGCCGCCCCGCGTGGTGGAATCGCCGGCTGCAGCGGGTCATCCCCGCACCATGACGGGGACCGGTACCTTCTGAGCTCTGTGACCCGGCCCGCACAGCCCGGGCGAGCTCCGCATCCGGCCCGTATTCAGCGGGCGCGGTGCGCGGCGAGGTGGGCGAGCATAGTCTGGTTGGCTTCCCAGCCGTCCGGGAACTTCACCGGCACGTCCAGGTGCACGCGCTCGGTCGACGGGTGCGCATCCAGCAGTTCCGCGATCCCGGCCCGCGCCACCACGATGCAGGCCTGCCGGTGCCGGGACGTCAGCACGCACAGCCGCCCCGACTCCAGGTGGAACGCCGTGGCGTCGCGTCGCCCGGAGAGCGGGTGCAGGACGATCGTCACGTCGTACTCCCGGCCCTGGAGCCGGTTGGCGGTGTCGACGGTGATGCCCGCTCCGGCGTCGCCGAGCTGCGCGCGGATGGCGGCGGCCTGGTCCCGGTGCGCCGCCCCGATCGCGATCCGGTCCGCCGTCACCGCCGCGCCGTCGGGCGCCTGCTCGGAGACGGCGACCGCGCCGCGCCGCAGGACGCGCAGCGCCAGCTCCGCGCAGGCCGCCGCGGCCTCGGTGTCGGTACGCAGCGTCTGCCGGGCGGGCAGCTCGTACAGCCCCCAGCCGGTGCGGGCCGCGACCTCGACCGCCGCGTCGACCGCGTCCCCCGGCCCCGCCTCGGTGAACATCAACACCCGGTCGGCCGGCCCGGTGCCGGCCCGGAACCCGGCGAACGGGTAGAACGCCGCGGCGACCACCGGCGCCGCCGAGGCGGGCAGCCGCCACGACACGGGCAGCCGGTGCACGGGCAGCTCCGGGTTGTGCCGCAGCAGGGTGGCCACCGCCGACTGCATGGGGTCCCAGCTCAGGCCCGTCCAGCGCACGGTCTCGACCGTCGAGAAGGGATCGAGCTGGCCGGGATCACCCACGAACAGCGCCCGCTCGAACCGTGCGGCCACGCGCAGCAGGGCGTCGGACCGCATCTGGTACGCCTCGTCGACGATCGCCCACGGCCAGCAGCCCTCGGCGACCGTGGCCCACTTGGCGGCCGTACCGATTATGACGGCCGGACCGCCGAGGTCGCCGACCTTGACGGCGACCCGGACGGTGTCGTGGTCCTTGACCCGGTCCGACGGGCGGTAGTCCGTGGCGGAGAGCCGGCCGATGCGCAGCTCGGGTGCCTTGCGGGCGAGGCGGTCGATGAGGTCGTCGACCTGCTCGTTGGTCTGCGCAATGATGATCAGCGGCTCGCCGGCGCCGGCCAGCTCGGTGGCGGCGCGGACCACAAGGGTCGACTTGCCGGCGCCGGGCGGGGAGTCGACCACCACGCCGCGATGCTGGCCCGAGCGCAGGTCGCTGAGCACCGCGGTGATCACGCGCTCCGCTTCCACCGCAGGTGGCACCGCAAGCTCCGCGAGCATCGACTCTCACCTCCCGACAGGCCTCTCGGCACCCTACCGGCCGGACCCACCACCGCGCCCTGGCCGCCTCCGGCAGCACAGACGAGGCAGTTCCACAGCACGTGCACTTCCTCAGCGCGTCGAATCCGCCACGATCAGCGAAGTTTAAGAATTCGATTAGCGGACTCTTTCCGTACGCATAATTCCCGGCACCCAATGTGCCCGCCTGACAGCGCAGGGAATTGCCGGCGCGCGACTCGTTGATTTCCTCGGGCCGCCCTCACTAATGTCTTGTGGGCGTCCGTTCCGGATGCCGGTGGAAGGAGTCGACCCGTTGCCACCCGTGCGCACCCGGTCCGCCGGATCACGTCTGTTGACCAGGATCCTCGCCGTCGCGGCGGTGGCCATGGTGGCCGTCGTACCAGCGGCCCACGCCCACGCCGCACCATCGGCTGCCGAGGTACAGAAGCAGATCGACGCGGCGTGGGAAAAGCTCGAACCCGTCATCGAGCAGTACAACAAGGTCCGGTCGGAACTGGCCGCGAATCAGCGGAGATCGGCCGAACTGAGTAAGAGGATCGCGCCACTCGGCAAGTCGGTGGACAGCAGCAGGACCCGGGTCCAGGAGATTGCGGCGGGGTACTACAAGCGGGGAAACTCTCTTTCCACATTCGACGCCCTGCTATCCGGCGGCTCGTCGCCAGCAGGGTTGGGGGATGAACTCGCGCTCGTGCATCAGGTGGCGAATTCCGAGCAGCGACAGATCACCCGGCTCTCGGCCCAGCAGGCGAGCTACGACGCCGACAAGCAGAAGGTCGACGCGCTGATCGCGATACAGCAGCGCCAGCAGGCCCAGCTGGCGGCTCGCAAGAAGGCCATCGACGCCGAGATCAAGCGGCTGGACGCGCTGCGCAAGAAGATCGCCGCCGCCGAGATGGCCAAGGAGGCCGCGGAGGCCGCCGCGGCCAGAGCCGCAGCCGCCGCGCAGTCAGCCGCCACCACGAGCAGCACCTCACCCATCACGGGGAGCAGTCCGCTGTTCATCGGTGGGCAGTGTCCCGCCGTCCCCATCACCGGAAGCGGTGGCGTCGCGGCGAAGGTCGCGTGCAAGCAGATCGGCAAGCCGTACGTGTGGGCAGCCAATGGCCCGGACTCGTTCGACTGCTCCGGCCTGACCCAGTACGCGTGGGCTGCCGCCGGGGTGCAGCTGGCCCACTACACGGGTGACCAATGGACCGCAGGTGTGGCGGTGAGCAAGGACAACCTTCGCACGGGCGATCTGGTCTTCTTCTACTCCGATCACCATCACATGGGTATTTACGTCGGCAATGGACTGATCGTCCACGCCCCGCACACCGGGGACGTGGTCCGCATGGCCCAGATGTCGTACATGCCGTACAGCGGAGCGCGCCGCCCCGGCTGACCCGGGCGCGGTGAGTTTGCCGCCGCCCGACGGTCGTACCGGGGTGGAGACCTTCCCGATCGCCTTCGCCGTCGGCCCGACGCTGACCCGCGCGGACATCCCCGCCCTCTGCGGTCACCTGGCCGAGGTGCTGCGTGGCCGGGACGGTGGCGTGGTGGTCTGCGATGTGACCGGGGTGCACCCCGACGTGGTAGCGCTCGATGCGCTGGCCCGGCTGAGCCTGACCGCACGGCGGCACGGCTGGCGGCTGGTGGTCCGCGGCGCCGGCGCCGAACTGCTGGAGCTGGCCGACCTGCTCGGCCTGACCGATTCCTTACTCGAGCCGGTCGGGCAACCCGAACAGCGGGAACAGGCGGGCGGTGTCGAGGAAGTTGTTGACCCCCGCGATCCGTCCGGCTGAAATCTCCAGCACCATCAGCGCCCAGGGGTCGTGGCCCGAGCCATCG
>JBARAE010000250.1:0-1848 GCA_049791715.1 Micromonospora sp. | reverse complement strand
GGCAGGTGCACCGCGTCCCCGCCGAGCGGGTCCGGGCCGGCGACGATCAGCTCCCCGCCGACCTCGGCCAGGACCGGCCGCAGCTCGTCGGCGAGGGCGGCCCGTTCGGCCCGGGGCAGGTCCTTCTCCCGCAGCACCACGCAGCGCGCTCCCCCGGCGACCGCCGCGGCGACCACCTCGGGCAGCGGGCGCCGGGCCTGCCACCGGTCGGTCAACACCACGAGACCTCGGGGCGGGGTCACAGCTCCGGCCTTCCCTCGTCCGGCGTGGACGCCAGCGCGTGGAACCGGCGGGCGATCCGCCCGGCCCCGTACGCGAGCCGGCCGGCCTCGACCGCGTACCGCATCGCGGTGGCCATCGCCACCGGGTCGGCGGCCCGGGTGACCGCGCTGGCCAGCAGCACCCCGTCGCAGCCGAGTTCCATGGCGAGCGCGGCGTCGGAGGCGGTGCCGATGCCGGCGTCCAGGATCACCGGGACGTCCACGCTCTGCCGGATCAGCCGGATGTGGTGCGGGTTGGTCACGCCCAGCCCGGAGCCGATCGGCGCGCCGGCCGGCATCACCGCCGCACAGCCGACGTCGGCCAGCCGGCGGGCCAGGATCGGATCGTCCGAGGTGTACGGCAGCACGACGAACCCGTCCGCGACCAGCTCCTCGGCGGCGCGGAGCAGCTCCACCCCGTCGGGCAGCAGCGTCCGCTCGTCCCCGATCACCTCCAGCTTCACCCAGTCGGTGTCGAACGCCTCCCGAGCCAGGTGGGCCACCTTCACCGCTTCCGTGGCGGTGTGACAGCCGGCGGTGTTCGGCAGCAGCCGTACCGCGCACCGGTCCAGCAGATCCAGCAGCCCGCCCCCGGTGCCGGGTGCGGTGTCGACCCGGCGCAGCGCCAGGGTGACCAGCTCGGTACCGGAGGCCCGGATCGCCTGCTCCAGCACGTGCAGGTTGGCGGCCCCGCCGGTGCCGAGGATCAGCCGCGAACCGAAGGTCTCGCCGCCGATGGTGAGCGTCACCGCGCTCACCCGCCCTGGGCGGCGCTGAGCACCTCGACCCGGTCGCCGTCCCGCAGCACCGTCGCCGGCCAGCCGCCGCGCGGCACCACCTCGCCGTTGACGGCGACCGCCAGGCCGCGCTGCTGATCGGTGACCGCGCGGACCAGGTCCGCGACGGTCGCGCCACCCGGCAGAGTCCGCCCGGCGCCGTTCACGGTCAGTTCCACCTGTCCTCCTCGCTGGTCGGTTCGGGCACCCCTGGGCCGGGTGTGCGGGCACCGGCGCACGGGCCTGCGCCGCGCGGGTCGCCGGTGAAGCGGTCGGGAGTGAAGGGGGTGAGCAGCGGGCCCGCCTCGCCGGTGACGACCAGCTCGGTGATCAGGTCGGCGGTGACCGGGGTGAGCACGATGCCGTGCCGGTGGTGCCCGGTGGCGGCCAGCACGCCGGGTCGGCCCGGCAGCGGCCCGAGGATCGGCGCGTTGTCCGGCGTACCGGGGCGCAGCCCGGCAGACGCCTCGACCAGGTCGTACTCGGCCAGCTCGGGGACGAGGTCGACGGCGGCGCGGAGCAGCCGCAGCACCGCACCGGCGGTCACCGTGGTGTCGCCGCGCTCCTCGACCGTCGCCCCGACCACCACCTCGCCGCTGTCCCGGGGCACCAGGTACACCGACTCGCCGTCGGCGTACCCCCGGATCACGTGCCGGAAGCCCGGCGCGTCGCCACCGGGCGCGCGGAGCCGGAGCACCTGCCCCTTCACCGGCCGGATCGGCAGCCCGGTGAGCGCCGCAGCCCCACAGCCGGCCGCCACCACGGTGACGTCGGCGTCCACGTCGGAGAGTTCCTCGACCGCGCCGGGAATC
>JBARAE010000249.1:0-23105 GCA_049791715.1 Micromonospora sp. | reverse complement strand
TGCCCGCCGAGATCCCGGCGGTGCACTTCACCGAGGCGCTGAAGATCGCCGGGGCGCCGGCCGACGAGCCGGACCTCGCCCCGGCGCACGAGCGGGCGCTGGGGGAGTGGGCCCGGCGCGAGCACGGTTCGGAGTTCCTCTTCGTCACCGGGTACCCGATGGCGAAGCGGCCCTTCTACACCCACCCGGACCTGGCCCGGCCGGCGTACTCCAACGGGTTCGACCTGCTGTTCCGAGGGTTGGAGCTGGTCACCGGGGGGCAACGGCTGCACCGGTACGACGACTACCTCGCCGCCCTGGCGGCACGCGGCGAACCGGTCGAGCCGTACGCGGGGTACGTGGACGCGTTCCGGCACGGGATGCCACCGCACGGCGGCTTCGCGATCGGCCTGGAACGCTTCGTCGCCCGCCTGACCGGGGCGGCGAACGTCCGCGAGGTCACCGCCTTCCCGCGTGACCTGCACCGCCTGACCCCGTGAGAGGAGGGCCCCCTGTTATCGCTTTCTGCATGACAGGGGGCCCCTGCTTCGCGAGGAGGGTGATCGCGCCCCGACATCCGGGTACCCCTCGTCGCCGGCGGTCGCCGGACCGCGGCCGGTGGGGCCGGCGGTGAGGAGTGGCATGGGCGAGCAGGTGCGGGCGACGCTGAAGGGCCTGCTGCACGTCGGTCCGGTGCGGGGCGCCCACCGGGTCGCGCTGCGGGCGGGGATCAGCGTCCTCGTCCCGCTCCTCACGGTGCTCGCGGTGGGCCACCCCGGCTGGTCCGTGTACGCGGCCTTCGGGGCGTTCACCGCCCTGTACGGGCGCAACCACGTCCACCTGTCCCGGGCGGCGATGCAGGCGAGTGCCGGGGCGGCGCTCACGGCGTCGGTCGTCCTCGGGGTGCTCGTCGGCACCCTGGAATCCCGCGCGTGGGTTGCGGTGCCGGTCGCCGCGGCCGTCACGGCGGCGGGCGCGGTGCTCGCCGCCGCGCAGGACTGGCACCCGCCGGGGCCGCTCTTCCTCGTGTTCGCGTTCGGTGCCGCGGCCTCGGCGCCGCACGCGGTCTCGGACGTGCCCGTCGCCGCGGCGGTGGCCGGGCTCAGCAGCCTGTTCGCCCTGCTCGTGGGCAACGTCGGCAGCATCGTGCGGCGGCAGAGGAGCAGACCGGCCCGGCTCGCGCACGTGTGGAGCTGGGAGCCGGTGCGCTACGCCGGTGCGGCGGTGCTGGCGGGCGGTACCGCGACCGCGGTGGGGATCGGCCACCCGTACTGGGCGATGGTGGCGGCGGTAGCCCCGCTCAGCGCCCGGGGCGTCACCGCGCAGCTGGTCCGTGCCGGGCACCGGATTCTCGGCACGCTGCTCGGGCTGCTGACCAGCGCGGCGCTCCTCACGCCGCCGCTGTCGCCGTACGCCACCGTGCTGGTCGTGGCCGCGCTCCAGATCGTCACCGAGCTCCTCGTGGGGCGCAACTACGGTCTGGCGCTGCTGTTCATCACGCCGATGGCACTGCTGATGGGACAGCTCGCGGCCGCCCGCCCGACGGGGCAGCTCCTCTTCGACCGGGGGGTGGAGACGGTGATCGGCGCCGCCATCGGCGGCGCGATCGTGCTCTGCGAGCCGTGGTTGCGGGCGCGGGCGAACGAACGTCGGCGCACTGGCGGCCCGCCCAGCGATCCCTAGGGCGCGATCGGGAGGCGCCGCTTGTGGTCGGTGGCGTGGTAGCGCGCCACCAGCGTCTCCTCGACCTCCGCCGGTACCGGACGGCCTTCGAGGTAGTCGTCGATGTGCTCGTACGCGAGGCCGAGCGCGTCCTCGTCGAGCTTGCCCGGGGCCAGGGTCTCCAGGTCGGCGGTGGGCGCCTTGCCGACCAGATCGGCGGGGGCGCCGAGCGCCTGGGCGATCGCCCGCACCCGGCGCTTGGTCAGCCCGGTCAGCGGTACGACGTCCGCCGCCCCGTCGCCGTGCTTGGTGAAGAAGCCGGTGACCGCCTCGGCCGCGTGGTCGGTGCCGACGACCAGCCCGGCCATCGCCCCGGCCACCGCGTACTGGGCGATCATGCGCTGCCGGGCCTTGATGTTGCCGTGCACGAAGTCCTGCTGGGCGGCGTCCCGGAAGGTCAGCCCGCCGGCCACCACTGCGTCCAGGGCGGCGTCGCTGGCCGGCTTGACGTCGACGGTGAGCACCCGGTCGGGCCGGATGAACTCCAGCGCCGCCTGGGCGTGGTGCTCGTCGGCCTGCACCCCGTACGGCAGCCGCATCGCCACGAAGACGGCGTCGTGGCCGGCGTCGCGGGCCCGTTCGGCGGCGAGCTGGCAGAGCCGGCCGGCGGTGGTGGAGTCCACGCCGCCGCTGATGCCGAGGACCAGCGCCTTCAGCCCGGTGTCGACCAGCCGGTCGGCGAGGAAGACGACCCGGCGCTCGATCTCCTCCGCGGCGTCGAAGCTCGACGACACCAGGAGTTCGTCGGCGATCTGCTGCTGCTGCGACATCACGTCGGTCATGGGGGTCCTTCCGTCGGCGGCCGTGCTCCCGGCAGCAGACAATCTTTCCTGAGGCCGGCCGGGCTACTCCTGTGGGGTGGTCAGGCCGGGCCGAGCAGGTCCCAGGGGTTGCCGGCGATGTCCCGGAAGACGGCGACCCGCCCGTACGGCTCGGTGCGCGGCGGCTTCACGACCTCCACCTTCGCCTCGCGCATCCGTCGGTAGGTGGCGTCGAAGTCGTCGACCTGGAGGAAGAAGCCGACCCGGCCGGCGACCTGGTCGCCGATCGCCGCCTCCTGCCGCTCGCCGTCGGCGCGGGCCAGCAGCAGGCCGGTCCCGCCGCCCGGCGGGCGGACCACCACCCAGCGCTTCGGGCGGCCGTCGTTGGTCAGCGACGGCTTGTCCTCGACCAGTTCGAAGCCGAGCACCTCGGTGAAGAAGTCGATGGCCGGGTCGTACTCGGCGACGACGAGGGTGACGAGATCGATCCGCACCCGACGAGGGTACGCGTCAGCCGGCCAGCTCGGCCCGCCGCCGGCGCAGGTGCTCCGTCTGCGGGCCGCTCAGGTCCAGGGCCAGCGCCCGGTCGTACGCGGCCACCGCCTCGGCCGACCGGCCGAGGCGGCGCAGCAGCTCGCCCCTAGTGGCGTGCCACCACGGGTACCCGGTCAGCCCGTCGACCGCGTCCACCAGGGCGAGTCCGGCCGCCGGGCCGTCCCGCTCGGCGACCGCCGCAGCCCGGTTCAGCCGCACCACGGGCGTGTCGTGCACGGTGAGCAGCACGTCGTACCACGAGACCACCGCGTCCCACGGGGTCAGGTCGTACGCCGGAGCCAGCGCGTGGCAGGCGGCGACGGCGGCCTGGACGACGTACCGGTCGGGGCGGTGCGCAGTGCGGCGCAGCGCGCGGCCGACCAGCTCCACGCCCTCGGTGATCGCGGCCCGGTCCCAGCGCGAGCGGTCCTGGTCGGCCAGGAGGAGTAGCCGCCCGTCGGCGTCGGTACGGGCAGCCTGCCGCGAGTCCTGGAGCAGCAGCAGCGCCAGCAGACCGAGCGCGGTCGGCTCGTCCGGCATCAGTCGGGCCAGCAGCCGGGCCAGCCGGACCGCCTCGTCGGCCAGGCCGGCGCGGACCAGGTCGTCGCCGGAACCGGCGGCGTAGCCCTCGTTGAAGATCAGGTAGACGGTGGCGGCCACACCGGTAAGCCGGCCGGGTAGCTCCTCGGCCTCCGGCACCCGGTACGGGATCCGCGCACGGGCGATCTTCTGCCTGGCCCGGGTGAGCCGCTTCGCCATGGTGGCCTCGGGGACCAGCAGACCGCGGGCCGCCTCGGCGGCGCTCAGCCCACCGAGGGTACGCAGCGCGAGCGCCACCTGCGCCTCCAGCGAGAGCGCCGGATGACAGCAGGTGAAGACCAGCCGCAGCAGGTCGTCGCGGACCACCTCGGGCGGCTCGGGCGTGGGGTCGAGCAGGGACACCGCCTCCGCCTCCTTCCCGGCGCGGTTGGCCTCCCGACGGATCAGGTCGACCGCCCGCCGCCGGGCGACCACCAGCAACCAGCCGCGCGGGTTGTCCGGTACGCCCTCCTGGGGCCAGGTCTCGAGCGCGCGGACGACGGCGTCCTGGGTGGCGTCCTCGGCGAGTTGGATGCTGCCGGTGACGCGGATCAGTGTGGCGAGGAGCTGGGCCCGCTCCTCGCGGACCACTCGCGCCACGGCTGCTGCGGGCGGCCCGTCCCCGGGCCGCGTCGCGTCACCGGCCAGCTCCGGCGTCACCTCAGAACTGGATGACCGGCCGGACCTCGACCGCGCCGGACCAGGCCGCCGGGAGGCCGGTGGCCACCCTCACCGCCTCGTCCAGGTCGGCGCACTCCAGCAGGTAGAAGCCGGTCAGCGCCTCCTTGGTCTCGGCGTAGGGGCCGTCGGTGGTGAGCACCTCTCCGCCCTTGCCGCCGGAGACCCGCACCGTGGTCGCGGTCGCGGTCGGGTAGAGCGCCTGGCCGCCGCGCAGCACCGCCCGCGCGCCTGCGGCGAACTCGCGGTACTCCGCCAGTTCCGCGGCCTGCTCCGGCTGGCTCCAGTCGACGTCGGCGGTGTAGGTCAGCGCGACGTACAGGGGCATGATCGCCTCCGGTGGGTTCGTGGCCGGCGGGTTCGCCGGCCTCTCACCATAGGGACGATCGGCCCGGTGCCCCGCGGGACACCACGCGGCGGATTTTTCTCAGACCTGCACCAGGGTCGGCAGGTGCCGCTCCACCACGGGGAGCACGTCGGCGACGGTGATCGGGCGGCCCAGCTCGGCGGTGAGCGAGGTGACGCCCGCATCCCGGATGCCGCAGGGCACGATCCGGTCGAAGTACGTCAGGTCGCACTCACAGTTGATCGAGAAGCCGTGCAGGGTGACGCCCCGGGCGACCCGGATGCCGATGGCGGCGACCTTGCGGGCCGGGCCGCGGTCGTCCTCTGGCACCCAGACGCCGCTGCGCCCCTCGACCCGGCCGGCGGTCAGGCCGAACTCGGCGCAGACGTCGATCAGCATCTGCTCGGTGCGCCGGACGTACGCGACCACGTCCACCGGGTCGGGCAGCTTGACGATCGGATAGCCGACGAGCTGCCCCGGCCCGTGCCAGGTGATCTTGCCGCCGCGGTCCACGTCGACGACCGGGGTGCCGTCCATCGGACGGTCCCACGGCTCGGTGCGCTTGCCGGCGGTGTAGACGCTGGGGTGCTCCAGCAGCAGTACGGTGTCGCCCTGCTCGCCGCCGGCCACGGCCTCGTGCAGCCGGCGCTGCTCGTCCCAGGCGGCCTGGTAGTCGAGGAGGCCCGCGCGAACGGCGGTCAACCCGGAAGTAGTCGTCACGCTCACCCGCCCAGCCTAGTCCGGGCCGCCCCGACGCACCCCCGTGAGCCTCGTCGCCATTCCTTGCCGATCGTGCACTCTGCGCCGCCGGCCGGGGCTTTCGCCCGAGAAGGGCGGGTCAGGCCGGGGGGACCTTCCAGAGCCAGACGTCGTCGACGCGTTGCGGCGGGCCGAGGAGGGCGGTGGCGGTGCGGCGGAGGGCGTCCTCGTCGATGTCGTACTTCGCGCCGTGCACCCGGTCCGGCAGGACCACCGCCTCGACCTTCCAGTAGTGCAGGTCGGCCAGGGACTCCCTGATGCTGCCGTCGGTGATGATCGGCACCAGGCCGGTCCGCCCGGCCTGGTCCATCAGCGAGTCGAAGGTGCGCGGCACCGGCCCGATCCGGCCCCGGCCGTCCGGGCCGCCGGGGCCGAGGAAGAAGCCGGCCGGGATGCGGAACTCACCCCGCTGGTGGGCCAGGGCGTACGCCTGCCAGCGCTGGCCGTCCGGGGTGACGTCGACGGTCAGCGGCAGCGGGGTGAGCACGCCGCCGGGGGAGATGTGCTGCTTCCAGGTGCCGGCGGTGATGAACGCCGGGATCGGCTCCTGGACGTGGGTGAGCAGCGGGGTGGGCAGCAGCGGCAGCAGCGCCGCCGCGAAGCCCACCGCCCACACCGCCCCGGTGGCGCGGTGTCGGGGCGGCCGGGCGCGGAGCTGGTCGATCGTGTACGCGAGCAGCAGGCCGATCACCGGCGCCACCACCAGCGCCAGGCGCGAGGGCAGGGCGGCGTTGACCACCGGCAGGTTGTCGAGCACCCCGAACGGCAGGAGCTGGTCGGTGCGTCGGCCGTTCCACTTGGCCTTCGGCCCCCAGGAGAGCACCGCGAAGACGACGGCGGTGACGCCGAGCGCCCAGAGGGTGGCCCGGAAGGCCCGGTCGGCCCGGCGCCACAGGAGTCCGAAGCAGGCGACGGCGAGCAGCAGCAGCGGGATGCCGAAGAAGGAGTTCTCCTCGGTCGGGTTCGGCGCGAGCGAGGTGCCGTACCCCGCCCACCCGGCCAGCGACCGGCGCGGGTACGAGCCGTAGGCGGCGATGTCCTCGGAGTGGATCAGCGGGTCGAAGCCGGTGCCGTGGAAGCGCTGCGGGCCGGCGAAGTGCAGCCAGAGCGGGTACGCCAGCAGCACCCCGGCGACCACCGCGGTGACCCCGAGGCCGCGCAGGAAGGCGGGGATGCTGGCGCGTGCCTCGGCCCAGCGGGCCGGGTGCAGCGACTGGAAGACGAGGAAGAGGGCGAGCGCGAGGGCGGTGAAGAAGAGCCCCTCGGCGGCGATCGAGAAGGCGACCGCCACCAGCACCCCGAGCACGACGCCGCCGCGCAGCGCGTTGCCCGGCCGGCGCAGCGCGAGGACGCCCCAGATCAGCAGCGGCACCAGCCAGCCGGCGGTCCAGTTCAGGTGGGCGTTGGCGTGCGACACCATCGCCGGGCAGTAGCCGATGAACAGCCCGCCGATGGCGGCGGCCAGCCGGCTGCGGACCAGGTGCCGGCTGAGCAGCCAGTACCAGGCCAGCGCGGTGGCGGCCAGGTTGAGGGTGAGCACCACCAGGAACGTGGCGGGCGGCCCGATCAGGTACGTCAGCGGGGCGAAGATCCACGCGTACACGGTGACCGAGGTGTTGACCGCGAGGTTCACCCCGTCCGGGACGTTGATGAGGTGGGTGAAGAGCGGGTTCTCCCCGTTGATGAGGGCGTGGCCGCCGAAGGCGAGCAGCCACTCGAAGAGCGCCTGGTCGCTGGAGTTGACGGTGATCGCGCGGCTGTTCGGGTCCCGCCACAGCCCGCTGGTCACCCAGAACGCCAGCGCCACCGCGACAAGCGCCACGAGCAGGTCGGCGCGACGGTCCCGGGCGACGGGCGCGGACGCGGGCGACGGGCCGGTCGCCAGGGACGGGGAGGTCGGCACGCAGCGGACGTTACCAACCGGACCTGGACACGCCGGGCAGACACGAAAGCTGGGGTCGTCGCGTCGGCGGGAACCATATCGTGGCATCGACGATTGTGGTTGTCTCCGCCATGTCGGCGGGCAGCAACGCGGACGTAACGTCGCGGTAACTCGGGGGTGACCCAGTTCACAATCCGCCGTCAGGGAGGTCTCCGTGCGCCGCTCCTCATCCATCCTCACCCGCCTCGCCGGGGCGGTCGCCGGGGTCGCGCTCGCCGCCGCCGGCGTGCTCGCCGTGGCCCTGCCCGCCCAGGCCGCCACCCTCACCCAGGTCACCGGCTTCGGCTCCAACCCCGGCAACCTGGGCATGTACGCCTACCGCCCGGACGGCCTGCCGGCCGGCGCGCCGGCGGTGGTGCTGCTACACGGCTGCACCCAGAACGCGTCCGGCTACTTCGCGAACTCCGGCTGGCAGAAGTACGCCGACCTGTGGAAGTTCGCGCTGATCGTGGCCCAGCAGTCGTCGGCGAACAACTCCAACTCCTGCTTCAACTGGTTCGAGACCGGGGACACCGCCCGGGGCCAGGGCGAGGCGCTGTCCGTCAAGCAGATGGTCGACTACGCGAAGACCAACTACGCCGTCGACGCCGGCCGGATCTACGTCAGCGGTCTCTCCGCAGGCGGGGCGATGAGCGCCGTCATGCTCGCCACCTACCCCGACGTCTTCGCCGCCGGCTCGGTCATCGCCGGCATCCCGTACCGCTGCGCCACCAGCACCACCAGCGCGTACTCGTGCATGAACCCCGGTGTCGACAAGACCCCGACCCAGTGGGGCGACCTGGTCCGGGGTGCCTACTCCGGGTACACCGGGCGGCGTCCGCGGGTGGCGATCTGGCACGGCACGTCGGACACCACGGTGGCGCCGATGAACGCCGTCGAGTCCCGCGACCAGTGGACGAACGTGCTCGGCGTCTCGCAGACCCCGACCAGCACCGCCTCGCTGCCCGCCGGCACCAGCCTGGAGGTGTACGGCAACGACGCGGTCCGCCTCTACCGGGTCTCCGGGATGGGGCACGGCACGCCGGTCGACCCGGGTTCGGCGACCGACCAGTGCGGCACCGCCACCTCGTACTTCCTGGACACCATCTGCTCGACGTACCGGGACGCGCTCTTCTTCGGCCTCGACGGCGGCACCGGCCCGAGCCCCAGCCCGACGGCGACCGCCTCGCCCAGCCCCACCGCGTCCCCGTCGCCGTCCCCGACGACCTCCCCGGTCTGTGTCACCGCCAGCAACTACGCGCACGTGACGGCCGGCCGCGCCTACCAGTCCGGCGGCTACACCTACGCCCTCGGCTCCAACCAGTACATGGGCCTCTACAACACCTACTACACGACCACCCTCAAGCAGACCGGCCCCAGCTACTGGGTCATCGGCTGCTGACCCCAGCCCTCCCACCGGCCGGCGCCCCGCGCAGCGCGGACGCGCCGGCCGGTTCCGTTGCCGGCCGAAACACCGACACGGGCAACGACCCCGACCTACGCTCTGGATGGACCTGCGCAGGGGGGCTGGCATGGGCGGGGAGAGGGAGGCATTCCTGCTGTCTCTCGGCACGCGCCGGTCGGTCCTGCCACCGCACCTGACGGGGACGCTGCGGATCGACCTGGTGACCGCCGATCACGTCGAACAGTGGTTTGTGCAGATCGCGGCTGGAAACGTGGCGGTCAGCCGGGAGAGCCGGCCCGCTGACGGCGTCTTGACCACCACACCGGAGCTCTTCGACCGTCTCGTGCGGGGCGAGACCCCGGCCACCGCGGCGTTGCTGCGCAACGAGGCCACCTTCGCGGGGGCCGACCCTCGGCTCATCCTGGCTTTACAGCGGCTCTTCCCCGCGCCGGCCGGAGCCGAGGACCCCCGGCCGGTGGCGCGACGCCACGCGCCGCACGGCGCCGCCTGGCGCGAGCGCATGCGGGCCACGCTCGACCGGAAGTCCGCCGGACCGCCATGAAGGAGACGGTCAGCATCCTGGACGGAAACACGTTCCTCGTCAGTGACGGGCGGGGCGACGTCGATCCGTCGCCGAGCCTGCCGACGGGTCTGTTCTCGTACGACACGCGGTTCCTGTCGACCTGGCAGCTGACCCTCAACGGGGAACGGCTGCACGCGCTCTCGGTCGACGACATCCAGTACTTCGAGAGCCGGTTCTTCCTCGTGCCGGGGGCACCCACGCACTACGTCGACGCCAAGATCTCCGTCATCCGGCACCGCACCATCGGGGGCAGCTTCCTGGAGGACCTCGCGGTGCTCAACCACGCCGGCGAGGAGGTCGAGCTGACCGTCCGGGTCGCGATGGGCAGCGACTTCGCCGACCTCTTCGAGATCAAGAACCCGCAGGCCAAGCGGGCGCCGGTGTCCGTCATCGTGGAGGAGGGCCGGCTCAGGCTGCGTTACCGGCGGGACAACTTCCACCGGGAGACGCTCATCTCCACGACCGCGCCCGCCCGGATCGACCCCGACGGGATGACCTTCCAGGTCCGCATCCCCGCCGAGGGCGAGTGGCGCACCAAGCTGCACGTCCGGACGTTCGTGCTGGGCGCCGAGGGCCGGGACTTCCGGGACACGCTGAAGCTGCGGCATGCCCGGTCGCCGGACGAGCTCCGGCACGAGTTGCGGTGCTGGGCGGCCGCGGCCCCGACGCTGGGCTGCGAGTACGCCCCGCTGGCGACGGCGTACCGCCGGAGCCTGACCGACCTGGCCGCCCTGCGGTACACCTCGACCACGGAGTCGACCGAGCTGGTCGCCGCCGGGCTGCCCTGGTTCATGACGCTGTTCGGCCGGGACAGCATGTTCACCTGCCTCCAGTCGCTGCCGTTCACGCCACAGCTCGCCCCGAACACGCTGGGGCCGCTCGCCTACGGGCAGGGCGCCCGGTTCCACGACTTCCGCGACGAGGAACCCGGCAAGATCCTGCACGAGCTGCGTTACGGAGAGTCGGCCGGCTTCGAGGAGCAACCCCACTCGCCCTACTACGGCGCCGCCGACACCACACCGCTCTTCGTCATCCTGCTCGACGAGTACGAGCGCTGGACGGGCGACACGACGCTGGTGCGCGCGTTGGAACTGGAAGCCCGGGCCGCCCTGACGTGGATCGACAGCTACGGCGACCTGCTCGACACCGGCTACATCTGGTACCAGACCCGCAATCCGGTGAGTGGGTTGGTGAACCAGTGCTGGAAGGACTCCCCGGATTCCGTCTCGTACCGCGACGGCCGGCTGCCGCCCTTTCCCCGCGCCACCTGCGAACTGCAGGGGTACGCGTACGACGCGAAGATCCGGGGGGCCCGGCTGGCCCGGTTGTGCTGGGGCGATCCCGCGTACGCCGATCGGCTCGAACGCGAGGCGGCGGAGTTGAAGGTCCGGTTCAACCGGGACTTCTGGGTGGCCGACGGGGAGTACTACGCGCTCGCCCTCGACGCCGACGGCGGGCAGGTCGACGCCCTGTCCTCCAACATCGGCCACCTGCTGTGGAGCGGCATCGTCGACGAGACCCGCGCGGCGAAGGTCGCCGAGCACCTGCTCGGTCCCCGGCTCTTCTCCGGCTGGGGCGTGCGGACCCTGGCGACGGGCTGCGCCCGCTACAACCCGTTGGGCTACCACGTCGGCACGGTGTGGCCGTTCGACAACTCGATCATCGCCTGGGGCCTGTGGCGGTACGGGTTCCGCCGGGAGGCCGCCCGGATCTGCCAGGCGATCTTCGACGCCGCCGAGTACTTCGGTGGTCGGCTGCCCGAGGCGTTCGCCGGATACGACCGGTCGCGCACCCTTACCCCGTGGAGTATCCGACCGCGTGCAGCCCGCAGGCCTGGTCGGCGGGGACTCCGCTGCTGCTCCTGCGGGTGATGCTCGGGCTGCAACCCGAGGGCGAACACCTGATCATCGACCCGGCGGTTCCGGACGGCATGGGCCGGGTCGAGCTGCTCGACATTCCCGGCCGGTGGGGGAGGACGGACGCGCTCGGCCGTAGCCGCGGCGAGTAGCCCGGACGGGGTGCCGTCCTACTCGGCGAGGGCGGCGTGCAGGCCGCTGGCCAGGTCGGGATGGCGGAAGCGGAAGCCGGCCCTGGTGAGGACGCCGGGCAGGACCCGCGTGCTGGTCAGCGCCTCGTGGGCGAAGCCGCCGAGGACCACCTTGAGGGCCAGCCCCGGGATCGGGATGATCGCCGGGCGGTGCAGCTGACGGGCCAGCTCCTTGGTGAACTCGGCGTTGGTGACCGGGTTCGGACCGACCACGTTGACCGGGCCGGCGAGGTCGTCCCGGTCCAGCAGGAACATCATCGCGTCCAGCCAGTCGCGCATCGAGATCCAGGGCAGCCACTGCCGGCCGCTGCCCAGCTTCCCGGCGATGCCCAGTTTGAACGGGAGCAGCTGCGGCTTGAGCAGCCCACCGTCGCGGTGCAGCGGCAGCCCGGTCCGCAGCCGCACCACCCGTACGCCGGCGTCCTCGGCCGGCCGGGTCGCGGCCTCCCACACCCGGCACACGTCGGCCAGGAACCCCTCGCTGGCCGGGGCGTCCTCCTCGACCACCCGGTCGCCGGTGTTGCCGTACCAGCCGACGGCGGAGGAGTTGAGCAGCACCGTCGGCCGGTCGGCGGCCGGCAGCCCGGCGATCGTGATGGCCAGGGTGGTGGTGCTGTCCACCCGGCTGGTGCGGATCAGCTTCCGGTACTCGTCGTTCCACCGCTTGTCGCCGACGCCCGCACCGGCCAGGTTGACCACCGCGTCGGCGTCGGCGACCGCCGCCGGGTCGAGCTGGGCGGCGGAGGGGTTCCACTGTCGTTCGTCGGGGGTGCGCGGCGCGCGTCGGACCAGCCGGGTGACCTGGTGCCCGTCCGAGGTGAGCCGGTCGACCAGCCGGGTGCCGAGGAAGCCGGACGCGCCGGCCATGAGGATCCGCATGCTCATATCTTCGGATACGGACCGGGGCTTGGATTCAGATGAAGAGCTTTCCGTGCCGACCGATGTCAGACGTCACTCCGGGAGTCCACGGGCGAGGCGCCGCGGCGGCGCTGGGGCGGAGCCGCCTCGATGACCACCGGGCGGGCGCCCAGGCACTGTGCGCCGAAGTTCGCCACGATGTAGTCCCACGCGGCTTTCGCCTCGTCGTAGCTGAACGCCGGCTCGCCCTGCGCGTAGACGTTCCACAGGGTGCGGGGAATCAGGTACCACTTGGCCCACCAGGTGCTCTCCCGCGGCGAGAACATGATCCGGTCCACGCCGTCGGTGTGGCACAGCCCGAAGTAGTGGCCGAGCTCGTGGATCGGCACGTACCGCCAGATCTGGTCCGGCGTGTTGTCGATGAACGTCAGTCCGGAGTTGTCCTTGCCGCTCAGCCCGCAGGCGCTGCGCTGGAGGTTGTTCGTCAACCCCCGCAGGCTGTCGGTGTAGCGGAAGATCCCGACGACCACCGGGTGGCACAGGTCCGCGACCGACCCCGCCGCGTCGATGCTCTTGCGGTGGCGACCGATGATCGCGTCCAGGAACTGGGTCAACGCCGTGTGCGCCGCCAGGAAGCCCTGGTCGTATCCGACGTGGACGATGTGCGGCCCGGCGGTGACCGACACCTGGGCCGTGTCGAAGTTCAGCATGAGCGCCAGCTCGCGACCCTTCTCGCCGGCCGTGGCGATCTTCGTGTCCAGGGCGCCGTCGCGCATGGGCAGCACGATGAACGCCGGCCCCTCCGTACCCCGGGAGGTGAGGTACGTGTCCAGCTCGTCCTCGGAGATCGGGTTGTCGAACTCGCCGCCCCCACCGCCGCCGACGACCACCTCCTTCTTGAGGGTCTTGTACCGGGGGCGGTTCCAGAAGCCCTGCGGGAACGCGAACCCGCACAGCTCCCGCAGGTTGATCGCGCCCTGTTCGTGCAGGAGCACGAGGTCGGGAGCGCCGGCGTCCGGCTGCGATTTCACCTCCGAGTCGAGCACCGTCCGGTACGCGGTGGCGTTCAGCCGCAGCCCGAACGCGCCGTGGTCGACGCGGAGCGCCTCCTTGATCTGCTCCAGCGTGTCGCCGTCGTACTTCGCCTCGAGCAGGCCGCGCACGTAGTCCCGCAGCCGCGCCTTGTTGATCTCCTCGATGATGAACTCGACGGTGTCGCCGAGGAACACGATGCGCCCCACCCGGATGATGCCCAGCACCAGGCCGATCACGGCCCGGAGCAGGCCGTCCAGGATCCGTCGCCAATCGAGGGTGACGATCCCGACGACGACGTCCCAGAGCCCACCGGCGATGTCCACCACGGCCTCGACGACGACGGCGACGAGCTTGCAGACCGTACGCGTGACCCACTTGCCGACCGTGACGACGACCCAGCGGATGACCTTCACGAAGTAGGTCACGAACCAGCAGACCCAGCCCCGCGGGTCGTACCAGGGGTAGTCCTTGCACTTCTTCTCCTGCCGTTCCTCCCACTCCTCGACGGGCTTGGAGACCTCTTCCTCGATCCATTCGGTGATTTCGGTGCAGATGAGAGCCATGAGAGTTCCCCTCCTTCGGGGGAAGTCGCGAGACGCAGTGCGCGCAGCTCTGCGAGCAGACGGTGCCGGCTCCAGGCCAGGCCGAGCAGCTTGCCGGCGACGGCCGCCGCGAGCGCGGTGAGCGCGACGCCGATGACCGACCGCCCGGCGGCCAGAGCGGTGCCGGCGGCGCCGACGAGGGCGACCGCCGACCAGGTGCAGCCACAGTCGTTGAACAGGCGCCGGATCGCGTCGGCCGACCGATCACGGTGCGTGCCGTCGAGGGTGGCCAGGGCGATGGTGACCCGGTCGACGTGCGGCCGTCGCAGCCAGGAAATTAGCGCCTCGGTGCGATCGAGGTCGATACGGTGGGCGATCACAATGTGCACGGTCGGTCACCTCCCGGCGATGACCTGACGGTGAACCTGGTCCGCGCGCGCGTCAAGGCGGCGTTCGCCATGCGCCGCAGGTGACGTGTCGGGCTGGCCGCGGGGGAGCGTGGTACCGGTTACTCCCCGCGCTGGCCGTCGTTCGCCTCACGGGCGATCGCCCAGCCGAGGAAGCGCGCGAAGAGCTGGTGTGGCGGCGGTCCGTCGTGCGGGTTGAGGGTGTGCAGGTCCGCCGCCGCGTCGTGCAGCAGCCCGCCGAGGTACACCAGCAGTGCGATCCGGTCGTGGGCGCACTCGCGGAGCAGGGTGAGGCGGGCCGTCGCGCACGGCCACGGCGCCGCGCAGGCGCGGCAGAGCCAGAGCGGGCGCAGGGCCAGGTGCGCCCCGCTCACCAGCGTCCGCCGTTGGCCCGCCAGGTCTGCGCCGGGGTGAGCCGGCCGACCCGCCCGACCTGCGGGTTCGCCCGGGTCGGTTCGTCCCACCACCGGTCGTTCGGTGGTGGGGTGGGCGGCTCGGTGGGGACGGGCGCGTGCCGGTCCGGGCAGGTGGCCTACCGCAGGCCGCACGAGCACCAGCGCCGTCCGCGCCGCCAGGTCCGCCGGTGCCGCGGCGCGAGCGGCACCGGCTTCGCGTTCCGTCGCAACCACATCCAGCGCCGCCCATCGGGTACGACCACAGACCGCACGCTGCTCCACCTTTCTCTCGTTGCTGGGCAGGGGTGGCACCCGGCCGTTTACCGGGGAAGTAACCGGCCGGGTGGTTTCACCGGACGACCAGCTCCGGGGTTTGCAGACCAGGGGGAGCCGGTCGGACCGAGCCTAAGATGACCGGATATATAAAGCAAGGTATGGGTGGGCATTAGTTGCCATCACAAGTTGACGCATGCTCAAATGGCGGTGCAGACCAGGGAGAACAGATGCCCGCCAAAGCAAAATGGGCGCAGCTTGCCGATCACATCCGTGGGCAGATCGCGTCCGGTGAACTCGTCCCGGGAGACAAGCTCCCATCCACGGCCCAGCTCTGTCAGGAGCATGGAGTCTCGACCATCGTCGTGCGGCAGGCCATCTTCGCGCTCAGGACCGAGGGCCTGGTGGAGGGTGTCCAAGGTGTCGGGGTGTTCGTGGCCGAGCGGCCCGAGGCGAGCGACGGGTAGCGCTTTCAGCGATATGCCTCTGAGTCATAAATATGCCTCAGAGGCATACCGCTCACCGTCGCACAACTGCCGCCGCGCGCCACGCCGGGCGTGAGCCGCTCCGGTCGCCCGAGGTCAGGCCACCGCCGCGAGCCGGGGGAGCAGCGGGCCGAGCTGGTCGACGGCGTCCTTGCGTACGACGAAACGGGTGATCCCCCAGCGGCGCCGGTGTCCGGCGACCGCCGCGACGATCTCGTCGGCCGTGCCGATCAGCACGAACGGCGTGGCCAGCAGCTCGGCCACGCTCAGCCCGGTCTCGGCGGCGATCGGAGCGGCGACCTCCTCCGCGTTGTCGGTCACCGCCACCTGCTGCACCAGGGCCTCCAGCGCCGGCGGCTCGGCCCGCCCGGCCGCCCCGGCCGCCACGTGCGCGAGCTGCGCCTCGATCTGGTCCGCCCGCCACCGCACGTCGTGCTGGTGCCCGTCGGCCAGGGTGCGCCCGAAGCCGGTCAGTCCGACCACGTCGGCGTGCGCGCCGGCCCAGCGCAGCAGCGCGGAGTTGGCCGTACCCATGGTGAGCGGCACCCGGGCCTGGACGGGCCGCGGTTCGGTCAACCGCGCGGCGCGGGCGGCCAGTTCCGGCGTCGCCACGGTGACCTCCTGACCGACCAGCAGCTCCCGGACGGTCTCGGCGACCGCCATGCAGCGGCGTACCCGGGCGGCGACGTCGGGGCGCTCCCGCCCGACGGCCCGCCACTCCGCCGGGGTGTGGCCCGCGCCGAGGCCGAGCCGGGCCCGGCCGCCGGAGACCACGTCGAGGGTCGCCACGTCCGTGGCGAGCAGGATCGGCTCCCGGACGCCGGCGTTCGAGACGTACGACCCGAGGCCGAGCGTCGAAGTGACCGCCGCGGCGGCGGCGAGGGCGACGAAGGGTGACGCGCAGGCGCCCGGGTGATCGGCGGCCAGCAGGGCGTCGAAGCCGGCCGCCTCGACGCGGCGCGCGAGGTCGAGCCAGCTCGCAGCATCGGTGGGCTGAGCCTGGACGGAGAGGAGAGCCATTCGCCCAGCATCCGGGCTGCCCAGCGGCCGACCAAGCCGGCGGCGGCCGATTCTGCTGACCGGCGAATCGGGACTGCCTGGCAGGCACCCCTCGCGGGGACCGGCCGCCACGGCCCGGGGAGTAGGGTGCCCAGGATGAGGGAGGACAGCTCGCCGGGCGTGGACTGGGACGGGCATGTCCTGCTGCTGCACGCCACCGAGTCGGAGCGGCTCTCCAGCCTCACCGCGTGGGCCTGCCGCGGCCTCGACCTCGGCGAGAAGGTGATCTACACCGAAGGCCCGGACGGGCAGCACCAGTGGCTCTACAGCGTGCTGGACGTGCACGGCATCGACGTCGCGGAAGCCACCCGGGACGGCCGGCTGGAGATCCTCCCGCTGGCCGACTTCTACCCCCGCGAGGGGCAGGACCGGATCGTCGACCGGGCACTCGCCGAGGGATTCCCGGCCGTGCGGATGTCCGCCGAGGCCGCCGCCGCGCTGGCCGTCCTCTCGCCCGACGAGTACCTGGCCCTCGAGCGGAACATGGACCGGCTCTGCCGCACCCGTCCGGTCTCCGCGATGTGCCAGTACGCCCGCGCCGGCAGCCCTGGCATCCAGATGCGCGACGCGGTCACCGTGCACCTCACCGCGGTACGCGAGTCGCAGTTCCGCACCTACCCGCTCCGCGATGGCGTCGCGGTCAGCGGGGAGCTGGACCTCAGCAACGCCGACGTCTTCGCCGACCTGGTCCGGGCGGCCACCGGCGCCGCGAACGACGTGCTCTGGCTGGACCTGGCGATGCTGCGCTTCGTCGACGCGGCCGCCTGCCGGGCGCTGACCGAGCTGACCGAGGACTTCCGCGACTCCGGGGGCAGAGTTCTGCTGGTGGCGGCCCAGCCCGGCGTGGCACGCACCATGCGGCTGCTGGGCATGCACGAACTGGCCGGCGTGACGCTGGTGGGGGGCCGGTCGTGACACCTGCAGCCGGCGCGCCGAACCGGCATCACGCCCTCTTCTACGCCTCGCCCCAGGAGCTGCTGGCCGCTGCCGTGCCCTTCCTCCGCGCCGGGCTGGACGGCGACGAGGCGATCGTGCTCGTCTGCAGCGACGAGATCAACGAGCTGCTCGCCGACGGGCTGGCGGCCGACCCGCGGCTGGTGATCATGCCGCCCGGTGGTTTCTACACGACTGCGGCCGGCGCGCTGGCGGGGTTCCGCGAGCTGGTGCGGCAGCACCTGACCACCGGCGCACACCGGGTCCGGATCATCGGCGAGGTCACCTTCGGCACGCAGCCGGAGGACTGGGCGGAGTGGACCCGCTTCGAGGCGGTCGTCAACGTCGCCCTGGCCGAGTATTCGCTGTGGAACGTGTGCGTGTACGACACCACCCTGCTCCCCGAACGGGTGCTCACCGAGGTCTCGCACACCCACCCGTACCTGCTGGACCCGGCGCCCCGGCCCAACGACCGGCACGTGCCGCCGGAGCAGATGCTGCGCTCCCTCACCACCCCCGGACCCGATCCCATCCAGGCCGGTACGGCGCTGCTCGACGTGGCCGACCTGACCTCCCTCCGCCAACTCGCCGTGCTCCGCGAGCAGGTCCGGCTGACCGCGGCCGTGGCCGGCGCTCCGGAATGGCGGCAGAACGACCTGATGATCGCCGTGAACGAGGTGGCCACCAACGGACTCCGGCATGGCCGCCCGCCGGTCCGCGTCCGGATCTGGGCCGGTGCCGACCGGCTGGTCTGCACGGTCACCGACCGAGGCGAGGGATTCGACGACCCGCTGGCCGGCTACCGGCCGGCAACCGGCGACGCGCTGCGGCACACCGCCGGCGGCCTGTGGCTGACCCGCCAGTGCTGCGACCGGGTCGACCTGACCCGCACCGCGGACGGCTTCACCGTCCGGCTGGTCCAGTCGCTGACCGACCCCGCGCTGCCGCACGCGGACGGGCTGCGCTGAGGGTCACCCGCCCTCGTGGACAGCGTCCAGGCGGGCCAGGTCGTCGGCGCTGAGCCGCAGCTCGCCCGCCACCACGTTCTCCGTCAGGTGGTCCGGGTTGCCGGTGCCCGGGATGGCCAGCACGTTCGGTGCCCGGTGCAGCGTCCAGGCGAGCCGCACCTGGGCCGGGGTCACGCCATGTTCCCGGGCCACGGCCCGCACCTCGTCGTGCTCGACGCCGCTCGCGCCGGCCTCCCGCCCCCGGGTGGCGAGCGAGAAGAACGGCACGAATGCGATGCGCTGCGCGGCGCAGTCCCGCAGGAGCTGGTCATTGCGCTGCCCGTAGCCGAGGCCGTACGAATTCTGCACGCAGACCACCGGCGCGATCGTCTGCGCCTCGGCGAGCTGCTGCGGCACCACGGCGGAGACGCCGAGGTGGCGGATCAGCCCGGCGTCGCGCAGCTCGGCGAGCGCGCCGAAGTGCTCGGCGAGGGGCTCCGGCCCGTACACCCGGAGGTTGACCACGTCGAGGTGGTCCAGGCCGAGCTGACGCAGGTTCTCCTCGACCTGGCCGCGGAGCTGGTCCGGCCGGGCCATCGGCAGCCACTGCCCGGACGGGTCCTTCCCCGGCCCGACCTTCGTGACGATGACCAGGTGGTCCGGGTACGGCGCCAGCGCCCGGCCGATCAGCTCGTTCGCGGACCGCAGCGCCGAGAAGTAGAACGCCGCCGTGTCGATGTGGTTCACCCCCAGGTCGACCGCCCGGCGCAGCACGGAGATTACCCGGTCCCGGTCGCTGGGGCTGCCGTCGGCGTTCGCGGTCAGCCGCATCGCGCCGAAGCCGATCCGGTTCACCGTCCGGTCGCCCAGTCGCCAGCTACCCGCCGTCTCGGCGGAGATCGTCGGTGTGTCGCTCGTGGTCATTCCGTCCCCCTCCGGTCCACTGTCGAAGACCCCCGTCCGGGCCGGGCCGCGAGTGTACGCGGTGACCTGATCGTGTGGCGGTCCGTACCGACGTTCCGGGCCGATCCACCAGGGCAGAGACTGGCCCGGTGAGTACGGATCTTGGCGGCGGCGGCGCCGGCTCGGCTGCGGAGACGCGGGGCGCGGGGTTGCGTCGGCTCGTACCCGGGCTGGCCCTGGCCGGCGTGATCGGGGCCGTGGCCGTCGCCGGCGGACGCGCTGCGCCGATCGTCGGGGCGCCGGTGCTGGCGATCGGCGGTGGCATGCTGGCCGGCCCGATCGCCCACCGGCGTGGCTGGATGATCAGCCCGGGAGCCCGCTTCGCTGCTCAACAGGTCCTCCAAGCGGCCATCGTCATCTTCGGGCTTGGGCTCTCCCTCGTCGCCGTGGTCCGCATCGGCCTGGGCTCGCTGCCGGTGATGCTCGGTACGTTGGCCGCCTGCTTCACCGTCGCCGCGCTCGCCGGCCGGGCGCTGGGCGTCCCGCCCGACCTGCGACTGCTGCTCGGCTCCGGCACCGGCATCTGCGGGGCCTCGGCGATCGGCGCGGTAGCCCCGGTCATCGCCGCCGGCGAGGCGGCCGTCGGGTACGCGATGTCCACCATCTTCGTGTTCAACCTGCTCGCGGTGCTGGTCTTCCCTCCCGTCGGGCACCTACTCGGCCTGGACGCCCAGTCCTTCGGCCTGTGGGCGGGCACCGCCGTCAACGACACCTCCAGCGTGGTGGCGGCCGGGTACGCGTACAGCCGGGCGGCCGGTGACCAGGCGGTGGCGGTCAAGCTGACCCGGGCGCTGATGATCATTCCGCTGGTGCTGGCGATCTCCGTCGCCCGGCGTCCTGCGGTGCAGGGCGCGCGCTCGACGGGCCAGCCCGCCGGGGAGGGGGACCGTCGCGTCGCTCCCCGCGGCCGGGTACGGATCGTCCGGCTGATACCGACGTTCATCCCGCTCTTCCTGCTCGCGACGGTGGTCAACAGCCTGGGCCTGGTGCCGCGCGCGGCCCGGGACGGTCTCGGTCTCGCGGCCACCGCAGCGCTCGCCATCGCGATGGCCGGCATCGGACTGGGCATCTCGCCGGGCGACCTGCGCCGGTCGGGATTCCGCCCGCTGATCCTCGGCGGCCTGCTGTCGCTGACCGTCGCGGTGACCGGTCTCGCGTTGCAGGCACTCGTCTCCTGAACGGACGGGCACCGGCCGCCATTCACTGGACGCGCCCCGTCACGTCGACGGCTCCCCGGGCTCCGGCTCGTGCCACCGGGAGCGATAGGCGGCCTCGTGGGCCTCATGGGTGGTCCGTTCCTGAAATACGAGTCCGCGCAGGGCCTGTCGGGCCTCGGCGAAGACCACCACCTCCGCCGCTACCAACGCCACGCAGATCACGGTGAGCAGGGCGAGGGCGGCCAGCGCCGGCAGGTGGGTGGCCACCGGGATGCCCAGCGCGAGCACCACCACCGTGCCGACCCGGGTCCAGGAGACGGTACGCAGGGTCCGGAGCTGGAACAGCATGTTTCCGAAGAGATAGCAGATCACCCCGCCGAAGAGCAGCGGCTCACCGGGGCCGCGGGCCGGCAGGTAGTTGGGGACGCGCGGGTCGGCGACCTGGTGCACGATCTGCTCGGCACCCAACGCGAAGATGATGATCCCGGCGATCATCGGCAGATAGAGGTACCCGTACGCGTCCCGGGCCATCGCCACCCGGGGGCCGTCCTCCGCCGCGTGCAGCGCGATCCGGGCGGCCGGCCCGATCATGTCGTAGTGCACCCACCACAGGGCCGCAGTGAAGAAGATGCCGAGGACCGCCGCGGCGACCGAGGTCCAGGCCGGGGGCTGACCCAGCAGGTTGCTGCCGACGCCGACGGAGATGACCGACTCACCCAGGGCGATGATCAGAATCAGGTCGTACCGCTCGGTCCAGTGCTCGGCGGAGGTCACGTCCCAGCCCCAGGTCCCCGCCATGAGCCCGGTGGCGTACTGGACCAGCACCACCGTCGCCCAGAGCGCGTCCCGGATCAGGGCCGCCTGGCCAGACTCGCGCATCTGCGCGGGGATCAGCGCCGCGGCGAGCAGTAGCAAGGTGCTGAACACTATCTCCGGGACGAACCGGCGCACCTGCCGGCGGGCGTGCGGGACGTCCCGCACCGCGTGCAGGTAGAGCGCGAGGTGTACGAAACGGAGGATCACGTAGCTGACCGCCGCGACCATCGGCCCGGCGGCGTTGCCACGAGGATCCCGGAACGCCTGCGGGAGCGACAGCGCGAAGGTGAACAGCGCCGCCATCCCGACGGTCATCAGCACCGGGACAAAACCCTCACCCAGCCGGACCCGGGCGGCGACGATGCTGTGGATCACCCAGGACCACCAGAGCACGGCCAGCACCAGCAGGGCGTGCAGCAGTGACCCGCCGGTGATGTCCAGCGCAGTGGCCCGGGTGATGATGAAGAACGAGAAGACGAAGACCAGGTCGAAGAAGACCTCGAACCGGTCCACTCGGGCCCCCGGGGCCACCGGGACCGCCGGCCCGAGTCGCCCCCGCCACCCGAAGCCGCTCACCGATCGAGTTTTTCAGCGTCCGGCCGGCTCCGGACTGAAACCGTTCAGGTCGTGGCGCGGTGACGCAGCCCGTCCATCAGCAGATCGAGCAGGCGCCGGGCCTGCCCGTGCTGCTCTGGCTCGCCGGCGACCAGGGAGACCCCGCTCAGGCCGGCCAGCACGTCGGTGGGCGCCACGCCGGCTTGTACGGTGCCCGCCCCGGCCCGCTTGGCTATCGCGTCGAGCGTTACCTCGGGGCCGACGTGGGAAAACGCGCGTACGGCGGCGTCCAGCAGCCGCTGCCAGCTGCGCAGCGCGTCGGCGCGCAGCGGTCGAGGGCCGTTGTCCGGCACGAGGGCCTTCCGCTTCTGATCGTAGCGGCCGGACGGTATGTCCGCGTCGCCACCGACAAGGACGGATCATGACCACCAGCGAACGTGTCCGCACCCCGTTCTCCCGCGAGACCACCGCGATGGAGGTGGTCCGCGACCTCGACCTCGCCGGTCGGCGCGCCATCGTCACCGGCGGCGCATCCGGCATCGGCGTCGAGACCGCCCGCGCCCTCGCCGCCGCCGGAGCCGACGTCACCCTCGCCGTACGCAACATCGAGGCCGGTCAGCAGGCCGCGACGGACATCACCGCCGCCACCGGCAACGAGGGCGTCCTCGTCGCTCCGCTCGACCTCGTCGACCCCGGCTCGGTGGCCGCGTTCGTCCGCACCTGGGACGGACCGCTGCACATGCTGGTCAACAACGCCGGCATCATGGCGTCGCCCGAGATGCGTACGCCGCAGGGCTGGGAGATGCAGCTCGCCACCAACCACCTCGGGCACTTCGCCCTGGCCACCGGGTTGTACCGGGCGCTGGTCGCGGCCGAGGGCGCCCGGATCGTGTCGGTCAGTTCATCGGCCCACCTGCGCTCACCGGTCGTCTTCGAGGACATGCACTTCCACCAGCGCCCGTACGACCCGTGGGCCGCGTACGGGCAGTCGAAGACGGCGAACGTGCTCTTCGCGGTGGAGGTCACCCGGCGCTGGGCGGGCGACGGCATCCTCAGCAACGCGCTGATGCCGGGCGCGATCCGGACCAACCTGCAGCGCTACATCAGCGACGAGGACGTGGCCCGGCTGCGCGCCGAGAGCGGCGGTGGGGCCGCCCCGCACTGGAAGAACACCGAGCAGGGCGCCGCCACGTCGGTGCTCCTCGCCGCCTCCCCGCTGCTCAACGGGGTGGGCGGGCGGTACTTCGAGGACTGCCAGGAAGCCGGACCCAACGAGCCGGGCACCCGCACCGGCTACGCCCCGTACGCCCGCGACCCGGAGGCGGCCGTGCGGCTCTGGGAGGTCTCCGAGCAGCACCTGCAGAGC